>JAPKZE010000063.1 GCA_026393955.1 Candidatus Aminicenantota bacterium | reverse complement strand
GTCCTCGGCCCGAGAAAGCCCAACCCGGCCCGGGAGAAACCGTTCGAGTGCGGCAGTCCACCCCTCCAGGCGGCGATCGGTCCGGTCCACATCCCGTTCTTCCTCGTCGCGCTGCTCTTCCTGCTTCTCGACGTCGAAGTCGTTTTCCTCTACCCGCTGGCCCTGGCCTTCCGGGGCAGGGGATTCGGCGGCTTCTTCGCGCTCGGCGCGTTCTTCGCCGTCCTTGCGGTCGGGTTCGTCTACGTCTGGAAGAAAGGGATCTTCCGCTGGTCATGAGCGGCTTCGACTTCCTGACGACGCGGCTCGAGACGGCCCTCGGCTGGGGCCGCAAGTTCTCCCTGTTCCACTACCCGTTCATCACCGCCTGCTGCGGCATGGAGTACATGTCGGCCGCCTGCGCCCACTTCGACATCGACCGCTTCGGGGCGGGCCTGACCCGGTTCTCGCCGCGCCAGGCCGACCTCCTCCTCGTCGTCGGCACGGTGACCCACAAGCTCGCCCCGGTCCTCCGGACGGTCTACGACCAGATGCTCGAGCCCAAATGGGTCATCGCCTTCGGGGCCTGCGCCGTCAGCGGGGGCATCTACCGGAACTACGCCGTGGTCCAGGGGATCGACCGGATCGTCCCGGTCGACGTCTATATCCCCGGTTGCCCGCCCCGGCCGGAGACGGTCCTCGACGGGCTCATGAAGCTCCAGGACAAGATCCAAAACCAGAAACAGGATTGGCGATGGGCCCGGAAACCCTGATCGACGCCATCCGGACGAAGCTCGGCCCGGCCGTCGAGGGCGTCGCGGATTCCTGCGGCGATCCGGTCCTGATCCTCCGCTCCGATTCGGTCCGGGCCTCGATGGCGGCCCTGCGCGAGGCCCCGTTCGATTACGCCGTCCTGCTCGACCTGACCTGTGTCGACTTCGCCGCTCCGGAAGGGCGCCTCGAGCTCGTCTATCATCTCTTCTCGCTTTCCCGCAACGTCCGGTTGAGGCTGAAAGCCTCCCTCCCGGCCGCCGACCCGGCGGTCGAGACGCTCGTCGGCCTGTGGAAGAACGCCGAATGGCTCGAGCGCGAGGTTTTCGACATGTTCGGCGTGCGGTTCGAAGGCCATCCCTATCTGCGGAGGATCCTGACCTACGAGGGCTTCGAGGGCCACCCGCTCCGCAAGACCTATCCCTGGCGCCTGGCCCAGCCCCGCATCCCGCTGAAGGACGGCGAGTAGGATGGGGCCCTTGACGCGGATCCAGAGGGAGGCCCGGCCGGAGAGCATGCTCCTCAACATGGGCCCGTCCCATCCGGCCATGCACGGCACCATCCGGATCATGCTCGAGCTCGACGCGGAGAAGATCCTGAACGCCGAGGTCGAGGTCGGCTACCTCCACCGCGGCTTCGAAAAGACCTGCGAGAACAAGACCTTTTTCAACCTCCTGATCTACACCGACCGCTTGAACTACGTCTCGCCGCTCATCAACAATCTGGGTTACGCCATGACCATGGAGAAGATGCTGGGCGTCACCGTCCCCGAGCGGGCCCAGCTCATCCGGGTCCTCATGAGCGAGATATCGCGCGTCTCGGACCACCTGACCTGCCTGGCCGCCATGACCATGGAGTGCGGCGCCTTCACCGTCTTCCTCTATATGATGAAGGCCCGTGAATTCCTCTGGGACGTGATCGAGTTCACGGCCGGGGCCCGCATGACGACCTCCTACATCCGCATCGGCGGCGTCCGGGCCGATCTCCATCCCGACTGGCGGGCCTCCGTGTCGACGGCCATCAGGGAGACGCGCCGGGTCCTTCAAGACGTCTCCGGCCTCATCGATCAGAACAGCATCTTCCTCGGCCGGACCCGGGGCGTCGGTGCTATCTCCAAAGAGGACGCCTTGTCCTTCGGCTGGACCGGGCCGTGCCTGCGGTCGACGGGCATCCCGTACGACGTCCGCAAGGCCCACCCGTACCTCGTCTACGACCGGCTGTCGTTCGAGGTCCCCGTGGGCGAGTTCGGCGACAATTACGACCGCTACAGCGTCCGGATGAGGGAGATGGAGCAGAGCCTCCGGCTCATCGAGCAGGTCGCGGTCCTCCTCCCCGACGCGCCGCCGCTCCCGGCGGGGCCGGCGGTCGAGCCGGCCGAGGCCGTCCGCGGATCGCGGCGGCAGCGGACGCCCGGGCGCATCCGCCTCTCGCCCAACCTCGAAGGCTCGGAGAAGGAGCGGCTGGACGGGCTCGCTGCCCGGAGCCCATCCGTTGGCGTGCCCGCCAAGGAAGACACGTACACGTCCATGGAAGGGCTCATCAGCCACTTCTTGTTCTTCATGGGCGGCAAGGGCATCCGTCCGCCCAAAGGCGACGTCTATTTCTCCGTCGAGGGCGGCAATGGGGAGCTCGGCTTCTACATCGTCTCGGACGGGACCGACAGGCCTTACCGCCTGCATCTCCGGGCGCCCTGTTTCCACGTCGTCGCGGCGCTCGAACAGCTCATCAAAGGCCGCCTCATCGCCGACGTCATCCCGACGTTCGGCTCGATGAACATGATCGGCGGGGAGCTCGATCGATGAGCTACGCCCCCTCCGCCGCGGTTCTCGAGAGGATCGACCGGGCCGTGGCCGCTTATCCCGAGCGCTCCGCGGCGCTCCTCCCCGTGCTCCGCCTCATCCAGGAGGAGTCGGGCTGGGTCCCGCCGGCGGCCGAGGTCTGGGCGGCGGACAAGCTCGGCCTCAATCCGGTCCGCGTCCGGGAGGTCCTCTCGTTCTACACCATGTTCCGCCGCCGGCCCGCGGGACGGACCGTCGTCCAGGTCTGCCGGAACCTCAGCTGCACGCTGGCCGGCGCGGAGGAGGTCATCGCCGCCCTGCGCCGGGAGCTGGGGCTCGGGGACGGCGCCGATACCACCGCGGACGGAGCCGTCACCCTCGTCGCGGTGGAGTGTCTGGGGAACTGCGACCACGCGCCGTGTCTGCAGATCGACGGGGTCGACCGCGGCCCGGTGACGCGGGACTCGGCCGCGGCGATCGTCCGGGAGCTCAGGGGACGATGAGCCAGGACACCGTCCGCCTCATTCCCTCCGATGAGGGCTCCTGGCGCCTGGACGCCTATCTTCGCCGCGGCGGCTACGAAGCGGCCCGCAAGGCCGTGACCTCCATGGCCCCGGCCGGCATCATCGCCGAAGTCCGCAAAGCCGGGCTCCGGGGCCGGGGCGGGGCGGGGTTCCCGGCCGGGCTGAAGTGGTCTTTCGTGCCCCAGGGGGTCAGCGGGCCGAAGTATCTGTGCGTCAACGCGGACGAAGGCGAGCCGGGCACCTTCAAGGACCGGGCCATCCTGGTCCGCGATCCGCACCGGCTCCTCGAGGGCATGGTCATCGCCGCCTTCGCCGTCGGCATCCATACGGCCATCGTCTACGTCCGGGGCGAGTACGAGCGTATCGCCGGCCGGCTCCGCGAGGCGATGGCCGAGGCCGAAGGCGCGGGCTTCCTCGGGCCGGACATCTTCGGCTCCGGGTTCGGCCTCGAGGTTGTCATCCACTTCGGCGCCGGCGCCTACATCTGCGGCGAAGAGACGGCCCTTCTCGAATCGGTCGAAGGCCGTCGCGGCACGCCCCGGCTCAAACCCCCCTTCCCGGCCGTCGCCGGCTTGTTCCGCGCCCCCACGGTCATCAACAACGTCGAGACGCTGGCCAACGTGCCCTCGATCATCGGCCGGGGCGCGGACTGGTTCACGGCGCAGGGCCTGCCCAAGGATTGCGGTACGCGGCTCTTCAGCGTCAGCGGCGCCGTCCGGCGGCCCGGACTCTACGAGCTGCCGACGGGCATTCCCCTGCGGACGCTCATCGAGGACCACGCCGGCGGCCCGCCCGAAGGCGTGTCCGTCAAGGCGGTCATCCCCGGCGGCCTGTCCGCCCCGGTGCTGAGGGCGGACGAGCTCGAGGCGCACCTGGATTTCGAATCCATGGCCCTGGTCTGCTCGATGGCCGGGTCGGCCGGCGTCATCGTCATCGGCGACCGGACGCCCATGCTCGAGGTGCTCGGGGTCATGTCCCGCTTCTACGCCCACGAGTCCTGCGGGCAGTGCACGCCCTGCCGCATCGGGACCTCCTGGATCCATCGGACGGTGACGCGGATCGCGGCGGGCCAAGGGCGGAGAGGGGACCTCGATCTCATCCTCAGCCTCGCCGACGGCATCAAGGGCCGGACGCTCTGCCCGATGGGCGACGCGGCGGCCCTGCCCATCCAGGCCCTGGTCACCAAATTCCGGGACGAGCTCGAACAGGCGGTCGAACGATGAGCGGGACGAAAACGGTCGCCCTGACCATCGACGGCCGGGCCGTCACGGCCCCCGAAGGCGCCAACATCCTGCGGGCCGCGGAGCAGGCCGGGATCGACATCCCCCATTTCTGCTACCACCCGGCCTTCGCGGCCGAGGGCAACTGCCGCATGTGCCTGGTCGAGATCGAGGGCCTGCCCAAGCTCGAGTTGGCCTGTTCGACGCCCGTGCGCGAGGGCCTGGTCGTCCGGACGGCGACGCCGCGCGTCGAGCAGGCCCGCCGGGACGTGCTCGAGTTCCTGTTGGCCGACCACCCGCTCGATTGCCCCGTCTGCGACAAAGCGGGGGAATGCCAGCTCCAAGACCATTATGACCGGTACGGCCGGTTCCCCGGCCGGTTCGTCGAGGCCAAACAGAAAAAGGACAAGCTCGTCCGGATCGGCCGGGGCCTCGTCCTCGACCGCGAGCGCTGCATCCTCTGCGCCCGCTGCGTCCGGTTCCTGCGCAACGTCACAGGGACGGGCGAGCTGGGCGTCTTCGAGCGGGGCGCGCGGGCCGAGATCGGCATTTTCGAGGACGTGCCGGTCGACAACGCCTACGCCGGGAACCTCGTCGACATCTGTCCGGTCGGAGCCATCACGGCGGAGGATTTCCGGTTCCAGACGCGGGCCTGGTTCCTGGCCCGCAAACCTTCGGTCTGCCCCCTCTGTTCCCGCGGCTGCGCCATTGTCGTCGAGTCGGTCACGGGCTATCCGCTGCCCGAAGCGAAGAGGAGGGTCTACCGGGTCACGGCCGGCCAGAACCCGGCCGTCAACGGCTATTGGATCTGCGACCTCGGCCGGGCCGGCCGGCACGACATCGACGAAGGGCGGCCCGCCGGGTTGCTGAGGAAAGGCGTCGCCGTCGACGGCGAGCCCTGGCAGAAAGCGCTGGCCGAGGTCACGGCGGCCATCAAGGCGGTGCCCGGCTCCGACCGCCCGGCCCGGATCGCCGTCGTTCTCAACGCGCGCCTGACCTGCGAGGAGCTGGCCCGAGCCAAGGCCCTGTTCGTCACCGGCTTGGGCCTCGACAGGATATCTTTCGCCGACCGGACGCCCGGCACCGCCGACGGCCTGCTGGTGACCGCCGAGCGCGTGCCTAATTCCCGGGGCGCTTTCGCCGCCGGATTCGACCCCCGCTTGCCCACGATCGAAGAGCTCACCGGTGCGACCGTCCTTCTGGTCTTCGGGTCCGGCCTGGCCGCGCATTTCTCGGAGGAAGCGCTTGGCCGGGCCCTGGCGGCGGTCCCGTCGAAGTTCCTCTTCGCGGCCCACGCCGGCCCGCTCGACCGTCTTTTCGACCTGGCCTTTCCGTTGGCGGTTCCTGCTGAAAAATCAGGCACTTACATCAACGTCGGGGGGGTCCGTCAGTCCTTCGAGCGGGCCCTCAGTCCGCCCGCCGGCGCCGTTCCCGAAGGCGAGATCCTGACCTGCCTGGCCCATGGGCTCGGCTTGAACCTCGGAGACTTCGATGTTTGCTGACGTCCTCATCATCCTCGTCAAGGTCGTGCTGACCCTGATGTGGACGCTTCTGCTGGCCCTCTTCCTGACCTGGGTCGAGCGGAAGGAGAGCGCGGTGATGCAGGACCGCATCGGGGCCAACCGGGCGTCTGTCTTTGGCCTGAGGCTCTTCGGCCTCTTCCAGCCCTTTGCCGACGCCATCAAGATGCTCTTCAAGGAGGACTTCGCTCCGTCGTTCGCCCAACGGACGCTGCACTGGCTGGCCCCGACGTTCTCCTTCTTTTTCGTCGCCGTGACCATGGTGGCCGTGCCGTTCGGCGACACCGTCCGGCTGTTCGGCCGGCGGATCCCCCTGCAGGTCGTCGACCTGAACGCCGCACTCCTCTTCGTCCTGGCCATGCTCAGCCTCGGCATCTACGGCATCCTCGTCAGCGGCTGGGCCTCGTCGAACCGGTTCGCTCTGATCGGCAGCCTGCGCGGGGCCGCCCAGCTCATCTCCTACGAGGTCGCCCTGGGTCTTTCGCTCGTCGGGCTGGTCATGGTCTTCCCCTCCCTGAGCCTGGCCCGGATCGTCGAATTCCAGGGCGGACTCCTGTTCGGCGTCCTGCCCAAATGGGGCATCTTCCTCCAGCCTCTCGGATTCGTCGTCTTCTATCTCGCCGGCATGGCCGAGACGAAAAGGGTCCCCTTCGATATGCCCGAGGGCGAATCCGAGATCATCGGCTTCTACACCGAGTACGGCGGCCTCAAGTTCGGCCTGTTCATGTTCACCGACTTCCTCGAGGTCATCGTTCTCTCCGCCCTGGCCACGACGCTGTTCTTCGGCGGCTGGCAGGTGCCCTGGCTCGGCGACGGGGGCTTCGCATTCCCTTGGGGCGCGGGGATCAAAGTGGCGCCCTGGGGCGTGACCGTGCTGCGCGTCCTGTCCTTCAACCTGAAGGTCCTGTTCTTCTGTTGGCTCCAGATCCTGACGCGGTGGACCTACCCCCGCTTCCGTTACGACCAGGTCATGGACCTGGGCTGGAAGGTCCTGGTGCCGCTCGGGGCCGTCAACATTCTCGCCACCGGGCTCGTGCTGGCGGCGAGATAGGAGAACCGTGATCAACGCCTGGAAGGTCCTGAGGGAGATCGCGAGAGGGGCGGCCATCACCTCGCGGCACTTCTTCGTCAACATGACCTTCCACACCCTGCGGCTCTTCGGCGTGAAGACGAAGAGAAGGGGAGCGGTGACCATCCAGTACCCCGAGGTCCGGAAAGAGCTCTCGCCCCGCCACCGCAGCCTGCATCGGCTCCGGCCGCGCGAGGACGGCCGGCCGAGCTGCGTCGCCTGCATGCTCTGCGTCACGGTCTGTCCGTCCGAATGCATCACCGTCGAGGCGGCCGAGGACCCCGATCCGGAGGTCCAAAAGGCGCCGACCCGGTTCATCGTCGACCTCAGCCGCTGCTGCTTCTGCGGCTTCTGCGTCGAGGCCTGTCCGGTCGACGCTATCCGCATGGATACGGGCGAGATCCGCCTGGCCGCGACGGAGCGGTCCGCCCTCGAGCGGCCCCTGGACAAGCCATGATCGCGCCCTCCGAGCGGATCAGGATCGGCGCCATCGAGATCGTCCGCCTCCTCGATGGGACCATCCGTGTCGACGGCGGGGCCATGTTCGGGGTCGTCCCCCGGACCCTCTGGGCCGCGAAGGCCTCCCCCGACCGGGAGAACCGCATCACTCTGGCCCTGAACTGTTATCTCGTCCGGACGCCGGACGCGACCGTCCTCCTCGACACCGGGGTCGGGGCCGACATCGGCCGGCGCTACGCCGATTTCTATTCGTACGAGCGCCGCCCCGGCCTCCTCCCGGCCCTCGCGGAGCTCGGCCTCGGGCCCGACGCGATCGACGTCGTCGTCAACAGCCACCTTCACTTCGACCACTGCGGCGGGAACACGGTCAAGGCGGCCGGGGGAACCTGGGCGCCGGCCTTTCCCCGGGCCCGCTATGTCGTCCAGCGCGGCGAATGGGAGCAGGCGCTGAACCCCGTTGAAAGGGACCGGCCAAGCTACAAACCGGCGCGGCTGAAGCCTCTGGCCGAGAACGGGCAGCTCGCCCTCGTCGAGGGCGATGCGGCGGTCACGGAGGGCGTCGAAACCGTCGTCGTGGCCGGCCACACGGCCCACCACCAGGGCGTCAAGGTCACGTCAGGCGGGCAGACGTTCTTCTACCTGGCCGATGCCGTCCCCACGGCGGCCCACGTCGGTCTCGACTACATTATGAGCTACGACCTGTATCCGGTCGACACCTTCAACGCCAAGAAGGCCCTCCTGGCCGGGGCCGAGGCCGAGGACTGGGTCCTGGGCTTCAGCCACGACCTGGCGAGGCCGTTCGCCCGCCTGCGCCGCGCCGGGAAGGGCCTCGACGTCGCCCCGGCCGCGGGGCTTGAAAATAATTGACTTTTCGGGGCCCCGAAATTATGATGGGACTTCTAAATTTCTCTGGAGGTTCGTTCATGAAGAAAGTCACCGTCGAAGAGCTGTTGGCCAAAGCCCAGCAGCCTTCCCTGGATGCCCCTCGGCTCCACAGCTTCTACAAAGGCAAGATGGGCACCGCCCTGAAGTGCCGGATCCGCGATTTTCAGGATTTCGCGATCTGGTATACGCCCGGCGTCGCGGCGGTCTGCAAAGAGATCGCCGTCGACAAGCAGAAGGCCTATGAGTACACCAACAAGTGGAACTCCGTGGCCGTCATCAGCGACGGCACCCGCGTCCTCGGCCTGGGCGACATCGGCCCCGAGGCCGGACTGCCGGTCATGGAGGGCAAAGGCATCCTCTATAAGTATCTGGGCGGCGTCGACGCCTTTCCGATCTGCCTCGACGAAAAGGACCCGGACAAGATCATCGAGATCGGCCGGGCTCTCCAGCCGTCCTTCGGCGGCTTCAACCTCGAGGACATCAGCCAGCCCAAGTGCTTCCGCATCCTTGACGAGCTGAGGGCCAAGTGCGAGATCCCGGTCTGGCACGACGACCAGCAGGGCACGGCCTGCGTCACCGTGGCCGGCCTGATCAATGCCCTCAAGATCGTCAAGAAGGACATCGCCGAGGTCAAGGTCACGGTCGTCGGGGCCGGCGCCTCGGGCATCAACATCGCCCACCAGATCATGCTGGCCGGGGCCAACGGGGCCAACATGCTCTCCGTGGACTCCAAGGGCATTCTGCACCGCGACCGCGCGGACAAGGAGAACCTGCAGAAGAACTTCAAGGAGAAGTGGGACCTCTGCCTGCGGACCAACCCGAAGTGCAAGGCCGGCGCCATCCCGGACGCCATCGCCGGCGCCGACGTCCTCGTCTGCGTCTCGACGCCCGGGCCGGGCACGATCAAGCCCGAGTGGGTCGCGACCATGGCCAAGGACGCCATCGTCTTCGCCGAAGCCAACCCCATCCCCGAGATCTGGCCCTGGGAGGCCAAGGAAGCCGGCGCCCGGATCGTCGCGACGGGCCGGTCCGACTTCCCGAACCAGGTCAACAACTCCCTCGGCTTCCCCGGCATCTTCCGGGGCGCCCTGGACGTCCGGGCCAAGACGATCACCGACGGCATGTGCATCGCCGCCGCCCGCGAGCTGGCCAAGGTGGCCGAGGACAAGGGCATCCACGAGGAATACATCATCCCGAACATGGACGAATGGGAGGTCTTCCCCCGCGAGGCCGTGGCCGTCGGGAGCAAGGCCATCGAAGAGGGCGTGGCCCGGTTCAATTTCCCGGCCGACGTCCGCTTCAAGATGGCCGAAGATATCATCCGGGCCTCCCGCGAGGACGTCCAGAAGAAGATGCGCGAAGGCATCATCATCGACCCGGACAAGTAAGGCCGGGCCGGAGCGAACGCTGCCAACGGGGGAGGACGAGGAGATGCGCGAGCCCTCCTGGTCCTCCTCCGTTTTCCGATTTGACAAGACATCGCCCCTGTGATATAAAATTAGGACATAAGGTATTTGTCTATCGTCTAACCGGAACAGAACACCATCAATCCCATGCGTCGTCGCCTATCTCAAGTTATTCATAAAGCGATACCTAAAAGGAGGTATATGTCATGAAGAACATCGTCAAAGGTCTTGCGCTGGCGCTCATCGTCGTGTTCGCATTCACGAGCTGCGCCAAGCAACCGATTCAGCTGATGGATTCCGCCAAGGCGGCCGTCCAGAGCGTCATCGACGCCAAGGGCAGCATCTACGCCAAGGATGAGCTGGCCAAGCTCCAGGGCGATCTGCAGGCCGCCCTCGACGCCGTCACGGCCCAGGCCAAGAAATTCTTCAAGAAGTACGGCCCGGCCAAGGAAATGCTGACCAAGGTCGTCGCCGACGCCGACAGCGTCAAGGCCCTCATCCCCGGCCGGATCGCCGAGGCCAAGGCCGCCGCCGAGACCGAGATCAACGCCGCCAAGGCCGCCGTCGAGGAAGCCAAGGCTCTCCTCGAGAAGGCTCCCAAGGGCAAGGGCACCAAGGCCGACATCGAGGCCATGAAGGCCGACCTGGCCGGTCTTGAGACCGCGATGGCCGACGTCGCCAGCGCCATGTCCGCCGAGGACTATTTCGGCGCCAAGGACAAGGCCGCCGTCATCAAGGAAAAGGCCGCCGCGATCACCGAGCAGATCAACGCCGCCATCGCCAAGATCAAGGGACGGTAAGTCGCGTCATCTTGAGGCTCAGTAGAACAGCCGTATTCGTCCTGGCTGTTTTGCTTTTCGGTTGTCGAACCGCGCCGGTCCCTCCGGAGGTTCTTGGAGCAGATCTTCAGGAACAGGGCCTTCGGGGGTCCGGCGCTTCTCTTTTCGCCGGCCGGGAGCACACGGCCTATCTCCAAAGCCTGACCTCGGCGCGGCAGACCCTCGAGAGGGAGAACCTCAAGCTGGGCTGGTTCCGCGACTACGATAAGGTCCGCCGGGAGTACGCCGGCGTCCTGCGGGCCGGCTACGCCGTCGGAGCCACGGTCCAGGCCCAGGTTTCGCGCCGGACCGCATCCCTCCAGCAATCGGCCGAGGCCATCCGACGCCGTCTCCGGACCATCGACGACCTGACGCTTTCGCTCGTCGAGCGAGGCCAGGCCCGGAGCCGGATGACCCGGGCCTCCCTGGCCCTTGTCGAGGCCGACGCCCTGATCGGCCAGGCCAAATTCGACGAGGCCGAGGCCCGGATCGATAAGGCCGCGGGACTGGCGGCCGAGGCTGAGCGGGCCGTCCTTGCCCACATCTCCCGCTATCTCGACCCGGCCCAAGTCAAGAGCTGGAAGATCGCGGCCGAGGAGACGATCGCCGAGTCGAAGAGGCGCGGCATCACGGTCCTGATCGTCAGCAAGCTCGAGCGACGGCTCGCGGTCTACAAGGGCGGCCAGCTGGTCAGGACCTACGAAGTCGGCCTCGGGTTCAACGGTCTGGCCGACAAGCGCTTCGCGGGCGACAACGCCACGCCTGAAGGCCGCTATATTATCATCCGGAAGATCCCTTCGAGTTTGTACTACAAGGCCCTGCTCATCGACTACCCGAACGACGAGGACCGGCGCGGGTTCGCCCGGGAGAAGGCCAGTGGGACCATCCCCAGATCGGCCGGGATCGGCGGGGACGTCGAGATCCACGGCGGCGGCCAGGACAGCCTGACCCGCGGCTGCGTGTCGCTTGACAACGCCAAGATGGACGAGCTCTACGCGCTGGTGACGGTCGGGACGCCGATCACCATCATCGGGACGATGGAGCTCGAGAACTATGTCATCAAAGCCATCCGGGACAACTGACATGATGATCAAACGCCTTCTCATCGCCGCCGCCGCGCTGGCCTGGCTGGGCTTCCTGGCTGTCCTCGGCGCGTCCTATTTCATGGGCCTGCGGCAGGCCTCGGCGTGGCCGCCCCCGGGCCAGGCCCTCGCCGGTAAAGACGTGGCCAAGGCCGAAAAGAACGTCCTGCAGCTCGAGAAAAAGATGGCCGGGCTCCTGCCGAAGGGCCTGTACATCGTCATCGACACGGCCGAGAACAGGCTCTACCTCAAGAACGGCGCTCAGGTCGTGCAGACGGCCGTGGTCTCTTGCGGCAGCGGCGTCGTCCTCGAGGAGCAGGGCGGAAAGAACCGGAGCTGGGTCTTCGACACGCCCCGGGGCGAATTCGCCGTCAAGTCGAAGATCACGAATCCGTATTGGGTCAAGCCGGATTGGGCCTTCATCGAGGAGGGGGAGAAGATCCCCAAGGCGATGGAGGACCGGGTCGAGGCCGGGACCCTCGGCGATTACGCCCTGGGGTTCGGCCAAGGTTACTTCATCCACGGCACGCTCTACACGCGGCTTCTGGGCCGGAACGTCACGCATGGCTGCGTCCGCGTCGGGGACGCCGACCTCAAGCAGATCTTCAAGGCCGTCTCCGTCGGGACCAAGATCTACATCTATTGAAGCGGCGAACCATGAAAAAAATCGCAGCGGTCATGGCACTGGCGGTGGCGATCCTCGCGGGCCCGGGCGGGTCGGCAGGGGCGGACAAGGCGGCCCTGGCCAAGAAGCAGGACACGCTCAGCGCCGAGTACGGGCTGGCCAAGGACGCGAAGTTCTACTTCGTCTTCGACGTCCTGGGCCGCAAGATCGAGCTCAGAGCCCGGGGCATGGTCCTCAAGACCTGGCCGATCCGGGAGATGAGGTTCTGGGGTAGGCCGGAATTCGCGGGGACGGTCGAGCTGGTCAAGAAGACGACGCTTAAGGCGCCCGAGCGGATCGTCATCAAGCCCGGGGAGACCGAGGAGATCGTCAAGCCGGCTCCC
>JAPKZE010000412.1 GCA_026393955.1 Candidatus Aminicenantota bacterium | reverse complement strand
CCGTCCTGCCGGTGGACAAGGTGCCCCTTCTGCTCGAGGACCCGGATGAGGGCCCGGACCGCCGAATAGCTCGGCGGCGAGGGCAGCCGCTCCATGATCTGCGCGGCCGTGGCCTCCTTCATCTCGTAGACGATATCCATGATCTGCCTCTCCCGGCGGCTCAGGCTCTTGTCGTTTCTCATGCGCGGCTCCGTCGGGCTTCTCGGCCCGTCCCTCTGAATATGCTAAAATATTAGCATGCTAAAATATTAGCACTCAGGAAAACGGTTGTCAAGGGTTTCTGCTAAAATTTTAACATCCACGCTTCTCTAAACGCGCCCGTCCAGCCCGGAGTTGCACGGATCGAAGCTTTTTCTTGGGCGGACGGTCGATTTTTCTCCCAGGCCGGCGCTAGCCGCAGCCCGGTCTTCTTGACGCCCGTCCCGTCCTGCAACTATCATGCCGGTCTGCCGACTAATCTAAGGGAAGCGGATCGGGTTTTAACGGCTAAACCGCAGATCATGGAGCGGGGCGCAACGAACACATGAAATACCGTACCTTGGGCCGGACGGGCCTCAAAGTCTCCGTCGTCGGGGTCGGCACCTGGCAGCTGGGCGGGGAGTGGGGCAAGACCTTCACGCAGCCGGAGGTCGACGCCCTCCTCGACCGGGCCGCAGAGGCCGGCATCAACCTCATCGATACGGCCGAATGTTACGGCGACCACGAGGCCGAGCGCCTCGTCGGCGACTACCTGTCCCGCCACGAGCGCGACCGTTGGATCATCGCCACCAAGTTCGGTCACCGCTTCAACGGCTTCATGGACCGGACCGACGGCTTCGGCGCGGAGGAGGTCCGGGCCCAGCTCATCGCCTCGCTCCGGGCCCTGAGGACCGACCGGATCGACCTCTTCCAGTTCCATTCGGGCAGCGACGAGGCCTTCCTCGACGAAGGGCTCCGGACCTGTCTCGAAGACGCCCGCCGGGCGGGCATGGTCCGCAATCTCGGCGTCTCCATCCGCGGCGCCGGTAGCGAGCTCCAGACCCGCGAGGCCTTCGGCCGGGGCTACGGCGTGCTGCAGATCGTCTACAACCGTGTCGACAGCCGGGCCGAATCGGAGACCTTCCCGACGGCCCGTCGTTACAACCTGGGCATCCTGGCCCGGGTGCCGCTGGCAAGCGGTCTCCTCAACGGGACGCACGAAGCCGGGGACACGTTCGGTCCGGACGATTTCAGGTCGACGCTCGGGAAGGCCGAGATCACGCGCCGGATCCGGCAAGGGGAGAAGCTGGCCGACGAGGAGCTGCCTCTGGGCGTCTCCCGGGTGCGCTGGGCCCTGGCTTGGTGCCTGCGGGATCCCGTCGTGACCGCCGTCATCCCCGGGGTCAAGACCCCGGAGCAGGTCGCCGAGAACGCTTCGGCGGCCGACCTCCTGTCCGAAAAGACGCCCTGAGCGGGCGGCCGGAACGGGGCGCGGTCACTTGTCGACCGGCGCGGGCGCCGGAACGGGCGCCGCCGGCTTGACGCATTCGTCCCTGAACCGGGCCGCGAACTCGTCGACTTCCTTGGGCGTGAGCGCGGTCTTGCCCCGGGCCAGGTAATCGTTGAAGATCCTGTTGAAGCAGGACTGGTAGCGGTAGCGCTCCGTCCGGCCCTTCTCGTCCTGCGCGGGCTCGTCGTACAGCCGGACCGAGACGAAGTCCTCGCGGTCCTGGGTCAGGCTGTAGACGTAGCTCGCCGAGGCGAAACAGCTCTCGCTCGTCGCCTCGAGGTCCACGTGCGGATCGATCTCGAGACGCGCGTCGATCGACAGGGCCAGGAGAGCGGCGGGCGTGAGGTCCCGGGCGTAGAGGAAGTTGTCGCCTTCCATGCGCTCCGCGAGGATGCCGCCGTCGCACGCGCTGCCCTCGGTCCAGGCCCTGACCAGGCCGAGCACGTTCCCGCTCTTTTGGAGGAGGACGATGTTGTCGACGTCGGCCGGCTCGCCCTCGTTGAAGGTGATCGAGAGGATGTAGGTCTCGGCGCCGCCGGAGATGGGCCCGGCGAAGGCGGCGTAGGCGAAGAAGGGCGAGCGGCCGGAGGCCGGGTCCTCCTCGAATTCGGCCACCCACCAGCCGGGCTGGTCCTCCCACTGCCGGGCTTCCAGGTTCGTTTGGAACGCGGCCAGATCGATGAGGCCGGTGGTCGACCGGTACAGGGCCTTGACGGCGGCCGGGTGGACGGCCACGCCGTGGAAGGTGAATTCGCCCGGGACATCGGCCGGGACGGGGGTTTTGCAGGCCGGGGCGGCCGCGAAAAGGGCCAGTGCCGCGAACGCGGCTGTCAGGATCGCTCTCGACATCCTCATTTTCGGGCTCCTCTCGACCGTTTAGACGGCCCGGACGCTCGACTCTTCCGTAAGCCGGTCTTGGGGACACGCACCCGGGGTACATGTCCCCAAGACCGGGGCTCGCCTGCTAGACGGGCTATCCTGGGGCAGGCGGTCTCCCCGGACTGGCCTGGGGGGACATGTACCTGAGGTACGTGTCCCCGGGAGCGAACTTTTCGCAATCCCGTTTCGTAGATAGGTGTGATGCGAATAACATGCCAGAAGTCCCGACGGAGGCCGAATTGAGAAAACCGCCGCTTTTCGCCTGTCTCGTCGCCAGCCTCCTCACGGCCGCGGCCGTTTCTCCCGCCGCGCCGGCTGCCCGGACCGCGGCCATGCCACCCGCTCTCGTCAAGGCCCCCACGCCTCCCGTCATCGACGGCGTCCTCGACGACCCCGTTTGGGCCGCCGGCCAGAAATACGACGGCTTCAAAACTTTCAAGCCCGACTACGGCAAGGAGGCCTCCCAGAAGACCGAGGCCTACATCACCTACGACAGCGAGAACTTCTACTTCGCCTTCCGCTGCTCCGACAGCGAGCCGTCCAAGGTCAAGGCGGCCATGAGCAAGCGGGACAAC
>JAPKZE010000051.1 GCA_026393955.1 Candidatus Aminicenantota bacterium | reverse complement strand
GTGATCGCCGTCGTCTTGAAGGCGGTCCCGCCGACGGGGACGGCCGAGACGAAGCGCAGGTAACGGGCGTAGAGCCGGCCCGCTTCGCCGAGGTTGACGCAAGGATTGACGGCCTCGATGCTGCCCCGGAGGGTGCTGAAGTAGACGACCTGGTCGGCGATGATCGGGTCGGCCCAGACCTTGCTGCCTAGGCCCAGATCGCCCCGTTGATAAGAGGCGCTCAGGTTGAGGCGGGCAGGCACGCCCAGATACCACTCGACGGTCGCGGAATTGCCGCCGTTGTCGATGAGGCCGACGAACGAATAATCCCTGTCGGTCGGCGCGAGATCGTCGCCGCCCGTGCCGAAGTAGACGCGGGCCCGGGCCGGGCCGCCTTCCAGAGGATCGGCCCATACGGCCGGCTTGGTGACGATCGGGTAGTTCAGGTAGTCGGTGTAGATCGCCGTGAGGGTCCAGCTGTTCGGGTTCGTGCCAGTGACGTTAACGCGGTAGAGCCGGCCGTCGAGATCGCCGACGAACACGGAGTCGGTGAAGCCGTTCTGGTCGAGGTCGATGGCCGTCGGCGAGCCCGGAATGGTCGCGACGATATTCGCATAGCTATAGGCCGCGCGCGCGCCGGAGAGGCTGGCCGTGTTGACCTGCGAGACCTCGCTCGAGACGCTGATGATCTCGCCGGTGTCCAGCCGGACGATATAGAACCGCCGGCCGACGTTGAAGCTCCCGGACTTGACGTTGTCGTAGCCCGAGCCCATGAAGGCCACCCAGCGGGCCGTCCCGGAGTGGTTGATCTTGCCGATGGCCGGGCTCGACCACGTCTCGCCCATGCTCGGGTAGGTCTTGTTCCCGGACTTGTAGGTGTGCGTGATCTCCCAGAGGGGCTGAGGGTCGGCGGGGTTGGTGACATCGAGGGCCCAGTAGTAGTTGATCGCGCCGGCGATGTTCCCGCCGCCGAGAGTGCTGCCGCTGCCCGGTCCCTGGCCGGTGACGAGGACCGTTTTCCAGGACCCGTTGATGAGGACGTCTGCTACGGACGGAGAGCCGTCGCAATAGACGTCGTGGGCGTAATAACGCGAGTTGTTGGCCGCGTCGACCGCATACATGTTCCGGAGCTTGGGCAGGAGATTGTAGGGAATGAACCCCCAGAGCTCTTCGCCCGTGGCGACGTCGAAGCAGTGGAGCATGCCGTCGTTGGCCCCGACGTAGAGGACCTTCGGTCGCGCGGCATGGGCCTCCTTGAATTCGGCGTAGCCCGTCCCCATGTAGGCGGAGTCTTGCGCCGGCGGGCCGACGACGACCGGCGTCGAGTGATTGATGTCGCCCAGCTTCCAGTAACGGCCCGTGCCCCGGACGAAATCGACCAGCCCGGCGTTGTCGTTGTTGACGTCCTTCAGGCACCAGGCCAGGGTCCCGGCGGTCGACGGGTTGCCGACGTTGGTTCTCGTGAAGTTGGCCCGGACGAGCGGATTGGTCACGGTGCCGCCCGCCCGAAGGGCCGTATAGACCGTTCGCGTAGCGGGGTTCCGGTCGTCGAGGAGCTGACCGGCGTCCCAATAGATCCCGGCCCCCGGGATCATATTCCGTCCGGTGGCGTCATTGAGGTCCGACGTGGAGATCGTCTGCAGGGCCGAGTTCGTCCCGGCGGCGAACGAGACCCCGGTCATGTCGTAGGCCCGGATCTGGCCCTCCCAGCCGGGAAAGATGAAGGACGAGCCGATGACGAGCTTCTTGTCGAGGCCGCTCTCCGTGACGATGGTCGCGGCGGCCGAGGCGCGGGAATACTCCCGCCGGTCGACGTAAGTGAACTCGAGCTGGAGCTCGTCGACGTAGGGCGACTCGAACGAGGCCTCCTGGTAGTCGGCCATGGGATCCGCCACGGCCGTCAGGATGATCCGCCATCTCAGGTCGGCCCCGAAGTTCTTGAAATCGTACCAGGCCAGGTTCGTCCGGTTGACGATGCCGGCGGCGGAGAAGGTCTGATAGGTCTCCCAGCTGTTGCCGCCGTTGTTGGAGAACTGGACCTGGACGGCCAGTCCCGTGCTCGAGCCGCCAAGGACGCCCTGGCGGAGGGACGTGACCCGGACCCGGGTCACGGCGTGGAGTTGGGGGTCAAGAAGCCCGGCTCCGACGTTCAAGGACGTGGCCTGGCCATAGAGGCCGTAAACCCCGGCCAGCTTGTTCTCAATGTAATAGTAGTCGCCCGAATTGTTGGCGTCGGCGATAACGGCGTCGGTGTCGCCGTCCCGGTCGTAGTCGAGCGGTGTGGCCATGTCGATATCGTAAGGGGACGGTGTGGGGGAAGAGCAGGCGTTGAGGCACTGGAAGAGCCAGTCGACATCGCCGTTCACGAGGCCTCGGTTCTTAAGGATATAGATCCGGGCCTGGGCGGCGCCGCCGCGGTAGGCCGCATCCGTGGCCACGAAGATGTCGGGCCGTCCATCTCCGGTGAAGTCGTTAGGCATGATGCCGACCGCGGAGACGCAGCTGGCGTCGGGGATGGTCAGGACGTTGCGGGAGTAATGGCCCGTGCCGTCGTTTTCGTAATAGACGAGATAGTTCGCCGTGCCGACCGAGCCGGCGACGACGTCGATGTCAAGGTCGCCGTCGAAATCGGCCGCGGCGACGACGGAGCCGCCGGGGAGGCCAGCGTATCCCGTCCGGGCATCGTAGGCCAGCTCGCTGATGCTCCAGGCGGCGAGGTTGAAGTTCCCCGCTCCGGGATTCCGGAGGAGGTAGATCCGGTCCTGGCTGATGACCAGGATATCGGAGTCGCCGTCCCTGTCGATGTCCACGGTGAAAGCGTGGTTGGCCGCCCAATGCATATAGATGGGGACCGCCTGGAAGCGAGCCGTGAAGTTGAGGTTCGGAGATGAATTGTACGGCCGGAAGACGGGCACGGTCGCGGTGCCCGCGTTGATGTACATCGTGGCCAGGAAGTTCGTATAGCCGAACTCATCGGCGCCGTTGCGCATGAAGAAGAAGTCGAGCAGGCCGTCGCTGTTGTAGTCTCCGACCGTTATGGAGGAGGGGGCCGTATGAGTGTAGAATTTGTCGTAAGAGGTCGCCATATCGACCTGGAAAAGAGGCAGGGCGCCCCTGTTGGTCGGGTAAATATTCCTGATGAGGCGGAGCTCGGACCAGGGGTTGGCGCCGGTGACCGGGAATTCGCCCGTAATGTCCAGGCCGATGAGGTCGGGGTAGCCGTCGCCGGTGAAGTCGCCCGCGCCGCACTGGTAGATCCGGCGGCCCATCCTGTCGGCCGAGCCGACGATGAAGTTCGAGCCGAGCGGCGGCAGGGTGATCGGCCCGGACGGCCACCTCGCGACGGAGCTCTGGATGACGTCCTTGAAATTGACGGTGTCGAAGTTCTCGCTGAGGGCCCGGGTGTACTCGGTGCAGGCCTGGGTCACCTGCGGCCAGAGGCGCGGCACGACGACGGCCGCGGCGACGGCGACGCAGAGGACGGCGAGAACATTAAGGCGGCCTTGGCGCTTCAAGCCTTTGTGGTTCATGGCATTTCCCCTTTTCTTGGGGTCCTAGGACCCCACCTCGATGACGATCTCGAGACGTTTGTAGGTGTTGCGCGGCCCCCGGCCGATGCAGACGAGGATGCAGTCGTTGTCGTCGGCGGTGATCGTCCCCGGCGCTTCGTCGTTGATGAGGAAGACCGTGAACGAGCAGCGCGGGTCCGTCGCCAGCGGTTCGGAGGCGAACAGAGCGGGATTGGCGGCCGTGTTGTCGGCGGCGATATCGGCGACGATCTGTTCGTCGGTCAGGCTGCGGAAGTAGCCCGGGCTGGTCGGATCGTCCAGCCCCGGCACGCCGGCGAAATTCGTCCGGTACTGGCCGCCGAAGCTCGTGGTGAGCCTGTTCAGGAAGTTGTCGTTGAGGACGACCCAGGCGGCGTTAAAACCGGCCTCGGCGGCGTCGAAGGCCATCCCCTGGAGGCGCATGCTGTCGGCGGCCTGGGGGCTCGTCCCCGTGATGGTCAGCAAGAGCATGCCGACCGCCAGCATGAAAGCGACGATCATGATGACGATGATGAGCCCCATGCCTCGCTCCCGGCCGCGGCTGTTGGCGGATGTGATCATGGCACTCTCCTCATCGTTGGCCGATGTTGTAGAGATTGAGGGTCATGTTCCGGACGTTCGAGGTCGATTCGAGCAGGAACCGCCGGTGCCGGTCGTCGGCCGCGGCGGCCGGGCTGTTGGACAGGGCCGGGCGGCGATAGGTCTGGATGGCGCCGGGGACGCGGCCTCCGACCGAGGTGAACGGCTGGGCCGTCCGGCCGAGGACCCACATCCGGACCTGCTGGATCCGGGCGACCTGGGCGAGCGTCCAGGCGTTGTCCCAGGGAGACCAGCCGTCGAGGATGAGATCATTGTCCAGGTCGCCGTTGTATTCGAGCTGGAAGTTCTCGATGTTGCGGGCCAGGGGGAGGTGGACCCCGTTGT
>JAPKZE010000101.1 GCA_026393955.1 Candidatus Aminicenantota bacterium | reverse complement strand
GGGGACATGATACCCGTTTCCCATTTCGAGAATTGGGGAACGGGTATCATGTCCCCCATTTTTTTAGCGGAGAAGTAGCAGCCAGCCTTTGCCGGGCTCGACGCGGATGGGATCGCCCGGCTTGAATTCCTTTGCTTCCTGGAACTTGTCGATGGCCGGGGCGCTCAGCCCGGCCTTTTTCGGATCGAGGCCGAGCTTCTTCCAATCGATGGCCAGACGGACCTCGACCGGGTCTTTGGCCCACGAAGCCAGGGCGATGAGCGCCGACGCGCCGCGGCCCTGGCCGTCGCCCTTCCGGATGTAGCTCGTCGCCAGGACGTCCTTGGTCCCCGTCTTGACAGGATTCGCATCGACCCACCAGCCGACCATCTCGCTCGCTGTGATCCCGAACTCGTCCCAGATCTTCCAGAGCGGCCGCGGATCGCCCGCCCACGGCAGCCTCGAGGTCATGCCGAAGACCATCCCGCGCCAGGCGTTGCCGCCGTCCTGGAGCATCTCGCCCATGAGCCCGAACGGCAGGCCCGACATCTCGACGAGCCAGTAGTCGGGGCCGCTCCCGTTGTAGTCGAAGTACTCGCCGAACCAGAGCCGGTTGAGGAAGGGGAAGTGCTCGAGGTAGAGGTTGGCGCTGGAGGCGAAGCCGTCGCGGACGTTGTACTGGTTGGCGCTGTGGAGGTCGATGAGGGACCCGGGCCGGTCGCGGTCGAGGACCTTGCGGACGCGCTTCATGGTCGTCCGGTCGAAAGCGACGTCGTCGAGGTAGAGGCCGTCGATGCCCACGTTCCGGGCCACCCAGTCGAGGCCCTCGATGTAGTAGTTGTGCCAGCGCGACATGCCGCTGTTGACGACGGCGGCGTCCTTGAGCTCGGGCACGAACCAGGCGGCGATGTAGTCGCCCCCGAGGTGCTCCTGGAGCCAGGAATAGCCCCCGCCCGGCCCGGTCGAGAAGATCTCGTGCCCCAGGCTGCGCAGGGCGAAGAGCTCCGGCGCCCGGTTGGAGAGCTCGCGCACCGTGTCGTAGATCTTGACCTTGAAGCCGCGCCGGTGGGCGTCGTCGACGTAAGCCTTCATCTCCGGCACGCGCAGGAAGGGGTAGTTGATGTAGGGGTTGACGGCGTTGGCGTGGTGGACGTTGACGACGTTGGCCCCGGACGCGGCGACCTTGTCGAGGGGCTCGAAGGCGTGGAAATAGCGCTCCTTGAAATGGGCGGGCGGGTCGAGGGGCTTGAACGGGGTGATGAGGAGGGTGAAGTCGAAGCGGAGGGTCTCGCCTCTCCGGATCGTGCGGGCCCCGGACGCGGCGGTCATGACGACGGCCCGTGCCGTCGACCCGGCCCGGCCCGGTCCCGCCGTCCGCACGGTCACCGTGCCCTGGCCGCCGTTCCACCACGACGGCGGCATGTTCAGGGGCTTCGACAGGTAGAAATTCGTGTTGAGCGGCCGCGAATAGTTCTCGGCCCGCAGTCCGACCTGGAGCCCGGCGTTGACCGACCCGATCCAGAGCGCGTCCTGGTTCTTTTTTTGGTCCCAAGCCCAGTCGAACGTCTCGGGACGGGCGCCGCCCTTGTGTCCGAGGCCCATCATGTACCCGGCGGCTTCCGGGCTCCAGGGCACTTCGAGCCGGATGTCCGCGACGGACATGTCGCTTTGGGCGGAGACGGCGACCTTGTACTCGACGAAGCCGTCGAATTCCATGCGGGCCTCGACCCGCATGAGGAAGCCGCCGTTGCAGTTGTCGGCCTCCCAGACGACGGTCCCGGGACCGCGCCGGCCCACCCGCGGACCGGTGACGCTCGGCGTCCAGACGTGCTCTTTGCCGTCCTCGCCGATGACCCGGAGCCGGATCGGGCCGGCCGTCACGGGAACGGGCTTGGATTGCAGGCGGGTCATCTCGGGCGCGAAGTAGCTCTGGATGAGGGCCGGGAAGCCGTCCCGGCCGATGGTCAAAGAGCGCCCGAGGCAGCGGACCGTGAACTTGTCGACCGCGAGGGGCGTATAGGGCGGAACGATGTCGTCGTCCTGAGCCAGGGTCGAGTCGAGCCAGCGCAGCCGGGTCATGCGGAAGGGATCGCCGTCGCCGGCATCGGCGAGGAGCTCGTCGGTGACGTCGAGCTCGACGGCGAGGACCGTCTGCGGCCGGTCCGCCGGGGCGACCGTGACCGTGCCCTTGTAGGAGCCCGGTTCGGCCGAGCCCGGCACCCGGACGCCGCACCAGAGGGCCTGGACCTTGCCCTTTCCGACGGGGACGGCTTTCCTGAGCGGCGAGCCGTTCCAATCGACACCGCCTTTGTTGAGGCAGGTCATGGCCGCGGCCGGGATGACCGCCGGCGCCGCGGCCGGACCGGCCTTCACGAGGTCCGAGAACGTGACCTCGAGATCGGTCACCGGCTCGCGGGCGGCCCACAGGCCGAGCTGGAAGCTGAAATACTCACCCCTGGCCGCCCGGCCCTTGACCGCGCCCGCGGGCCCGTCGACGGCCCAGCGGAACGGCAGGTCGTCCGTCATGCGGATCGAGAGCGTCCGGTCCTCGGGAAAGAGAAGATAGGGCGCGCCGGGATGGGCCGCGAGCAGGGCGCTCGTCTCCCCGGACGTGGCGATCCTCTCCATCGGCGTGAAGGCGCTGAACTCGTCGACCGCCTGGATCTCGACGACGGCGGCGCGGGGCAGCGCTTCAGGGGAGAGGGCCGGGAGCTTGTCGGGCGTGAGCCCGTTGGCGAGGAGCCAGGCCGAGTCGGCCGTCTCCGCCGGCGGGTCGTATTTGACGTTCGGATAGTTCTTGCGGCCTTCGGACTTGTAGGGCATGTAATAGAAATAGTACTCGCCGGGCACGGTGCGCGGCTCGAAGACGAAATCGCCGGATTCGCGGTCGACGGCGAGAGCGAGGACGTTGCCGACGCGCTCGCCCGTAGCCGCGTCGACGACGATGACGGCCTTCTTCCCGGGTTCCAAGTCGCGGCGCCGCC
>JAPKZE010000455.1 GCA_026393955.1 Candidatus Aminicenantota bacterium | reverse complement strand
ATCCCCAGAGGGCGGCTGTTCCAGATGGAGGGGCGCTTCGATCATCTGGCCGTCCCGCTCGTCGAGAACCCGGACCCCCGCAGCCGCATCCGCATGATCGCCCTCAGGCTCGAAGGGAGGGGCGAATACCTCTTCGACATCGATTCGGCCTCGGCCGATTTCCTGACGCTCAGCCCGCTTCTGGCCGAGGAGCTGGGGCTCGCGCTGACAGGCAGCTCGACGGCCAGCGGCGTGGGTTCGGGCGAGGCCTCGGTCCGCTTTTCCGTGCTGGACAAGGTCGAGCTCGGCGGGATCGTGTTCCGGAACGTGCCGGTCATGGTCTCGGACCTTCACCCTTTCAAAGGCCTGAAGAAAGGCCTGCTCGGCACGGCCCTGCTCAAGCGCTTCAACGTCACGATCGACGTCGAGCGGAAGGTCATGGACCTCTATCCCCTCGACCGGCCGGACCTCCTCGCCGCGCGCATCGACCGGTCGGCCGTGGCCGCGGACGTCCCGCTTTATCTCTTTGATGCGACGGTCGTCGAGGCGTCCGTGGGCGGCGCCCCGGCCGCGCTCTATATCCTCGACTCCGCGGCGGCCACGAACCTCGTGGACGAAACCTTCTTCAAGGATCACTTGAAGCCGAAGGTCGAGCCGGCCCGGATCGTCCGCTCCGGGATCCAGGGCGCCCAGGGCGCGCAGTACGTCAACCGCGTCGACGGCCTGCCGGTCGCCCTCGGCCCGCTCGTCTTCGAGGGACAGGTCTTCCACGAATTCCCGATGGGCGTTCTGAACGAGATCGGCGGCCGCTACCTGGCCGGGCTCCTGGGCAATCCGCTCCTCTGGCCCTACCGCGTCCACATGGACTTCCGCAACGGCCGGCTCATCCTGGAAAAGCGGTCCGGAAGCTAGGCTTGTTTCCGGGCCTTGAGAATGTAGAGGTTGTGATCGCGGAGGAACGTCTCAACCCTGTCCATCTCGAAGACGGACCGGCCGACGATCTCCTCCACCTGTTCGCGGGTCAGGAAGTGGCGGTGGGGATCCGAGAACCTGGCCGGGTCCCGGTCCATGATTACTACTGTCGCTCCCGGTTTGAGGGCCGGCAGAAGGTTGGCCAGCAGCTCGACCGGGCGGGCCAGGTCGTGGAAAGCGTTGACGATGAAGACCATGTCGAGGGCGCCCGCCGGAAGGAGGGGTTCGTCCACTGTGCCGAGGATCGTCTCGACGTTGTCGACCTTCTCGTTCTCGCGCCTCCGCTCGATCGCGGCCAGCGCCGAGCTGTCGATATCGTTGGCGTAGACCCTGCCGCCCGCGCCCACGCCCTTGGCAAGCCAGAAGGTGAAGTACCCCTGGCCCGCCCCGATCTCGCCGACGACCATGCCGGGCTTGACCCCGGCCGCCTCCATGACCTTTTCGGGTTGTTCGATCTTGTCGCGCGAGGGATTCGAGCTTTGGGCCAGGCCCATCGTCGCGACGAGGCAGAACAGAAGGACCGGCCATTGAACGGTCTTTTTGATCATAGCGTTCTATTGCCCTCTGGCTTTAAGGCCAGCAACATTCGTGCCAGAGCGATCCTGCCATATGGGACCGGGCGGACCGTATTATTTCTTTACCAAAACCCTCATGCAGGGAGACGCCTTCTGCAACCACCGCTATATCCTGGAAGGCTGAGGGTTCAGGGCTTCTTCAGCGTCGGATCGTGGGGGCCGACGACCCTGAGAATGATCTCGTGCGTCCCGCCGAACTCGAACGTGAACCGGAAGTCCCTGTCTACCCTGGCTTCGAAGACCGATCCGGTCCCCTTGATCTTCTTGACCCGCAAGGACGGATGACGAGGGTCCGTGGCCAGGAGGCCGATCTGCTTTCTGAGCTTGTCCCGGGTTTCC
>JAPKZE010000365.1 GCA_026393955.1 Candidatus Aminicenantota bacterium | reverse complement strand
CGGTCGCGCATAGCCGAGTACTTCGGGTCGTCGTAGAGATTCCCGACCAGGACCTGAAGGTTGCCCTTGAACAGGCCCGTGCCCAAGGCCACGACCGACAAGGCGATGATGATGAGCGCAAACCCGGAGTTCATCGCCGTCGGCAAAGCCAGCAGGACGTAGCCGATGAACATGACGATGATGCCCAGGCTGATCGTCCGGCCGTAGCCGAGGTAGCGGTCGGCCAGGAAGCCCCCGAGGAGCGGGAAGAAGTAGACGAAGACCATGAAGGTCGAGTACATGAAGCCCGCGGCGGCCGCGGACATGCCGTACTTGGCCTGCATGAACAGGACGAAGATGCTGATCATCGTGTAGAAGCCGAACCGTTCGCCCATGTTGGCGAAGAAGGCGACGAACAGGCCCTTCGGATGTCCTTTGAACATGGTTCACCGTCCTCGGAGGGGATTAGGAAAGAGCGTGCTGGCTCTCAAGGCGGGGGGGATTATAGCAAAAGAAGGGGTCAAACCTATACCTTTTAAGCCCCTATTCAGATATTTCCCAGAAGCGCGGCTCCGAGTCGCTCCGCCGCACTTCTGATGGTCGCTTCTCGGAATCCGCTCCCCGCCGTAGGTTTGACCCCGTCTTATCCGTCTTATTTGCCGCCGAGGATCGAGCCCAGGACGCCGCGGAGGATCTGGCGGCCGAGGCTGCTGCCGACCGAACGGGCCGCGCTCTTGGCCATCGCCTCCATCAAGGTGTCCCGGGAGCGCCCGGCCGGGCGCCGCGGCGGGGCCGGATAGTCGGGATAGGGCCTGGGCGACCGGCCCGGGGGGGGCGGATAGCCGTAGGGCGTTCGCCGGGCCTGGGCTTCGGCTTCGGCCTGCGCTTGAGCCTGGGCGCGGGCCTGGGCATCGGCCGCCTGCGCCTGCTGGGCCCGGGCTTTGAGCATCTCGTAGGCGGATTCGCGGTCGACGGCCCTCTCGTAGTGGCCGAAGACGACCGAGCCCTGGATGACCGCCTGGCGCTCCGGCGGCGCGATCGGCCCGATGCGGCCGTGCGGCGGCAGGACATAGGCCCGCTCGACGATCCCGGGCTGACCCTTCTCGTCGAGGAAGGACACCAGGGCCTCGCCGGTCGCGAGCTGGGTGATGGCCGTCTCCACGTCGATCTTGGGATTCTGCCGGAAGGTCTCCGCCGCCGACCGGACCGCTTTCTGGTCCCGGGGCGTGAAGGCCCGCAGGGCGTGCTGGACGCGGTTGCCGAGCTGCCCGAGGATGACGTCGGGGATGTCGAGCGGGTTCTGGGTCACGAAATAGATCCCGACGCCCTTGGAACGGATGAGCCGGACGACCTGCTCGATCTTTTCCAGCAGGACCGGCGGGGCGTCCGTGAACAGGAGGTGGGCCTCGTCGAAGAAGAAGACGAGCCGCGGCTTGTCCTGGTCGCCGACCTCGGGCAGGCGCTCGAACAGCTCCGACATGAGCCAGAGCAGGAACGTCGAATAGGCCCGCGGCGTCAGCATCAGCTTGTCGGCCGCGAGGATGTTGATCTGGCCCCGGCCGGAGGCGTCGGTCTGCATGAGATCGTCGAGCTCGAGGGCCGGCTCGCCGAAGAACAGGTCGGCGTTCTGATCGTCGAGGGTCATGAGGCCGCGCTGGATGGTCCCGATGCTGGCCGTGGAGATCCGGCCGTATTCCGTCTCGAACTCGTCGGCGTGGTCGCCGGCGTACTGGGCCATGGCCCGGAGGTCCTTGAAATCGAGCAGGTGGAGCCCGCTGTCGTCGGCGATGCGGAAGACGAGGGTCAGGACGCCGCTCTGGACATCGTTGAGGTTGAGCAGGCGCGAGAGCAGGAGCGGCCCCATGTCGGAGACGGTCGTCCGCACGGGGTGGCCCTGCTCGCCGAAGATGTCCCAGAAGGTCACGGGGCTCCCTTCGAAGGGATGGTCGGCGATCTTGAGCAGACCGAGGCGCTCCTGGATCTTCGGCGAGGCCGTGCCCGGCTGGCTGATTCCGGCCAGGTCGCCTTTGACGTCGGCCATGAAGACCGGCACCCCGATCCGGCTGAAGTGCTCGGCCATGACCTGCAGGGTGACGGTCTTGCCCGTGCCCGTGGCGCCGGCCACGAGCCCGTGGCGGTTGGCCATGCGCGGCAGCAGGAAGAGGTCCTTCTCGCCCCTGGCGATGAATAGGCCTTCGAGTTCCATCGGTCCCTCCTTGGCGAGGCGGCGGCCTACCAGCCCAGGCTCTCGCGGAACAGACCTGAGACGGTCCGTTCGAGAGCCGCCCGGAAGGCCTCGACGGTCGAGACCTCCTCGCCGGTCCAGTAATCTTTGACGAACAGCGGCCGGCCGACGTTCACCTTGATCGTCGCCGGAACGCCCCACATGATGTGCGTGCCGAAGATGGACAGGGGCGTCACGGGCACGGCCAGCCCGCTCTCCTTGTAAAGGTTATAAGCCATGATGGAGACGCCCCGCCGGAATTCCTTGACGTAGGGATTCGGGTCCCTGGGATGGACACGGCCGCGTCCCTGCAGGGCGATGATGGCCCGGCCCTTTATCAAGTAGCCCTGACACCTCACGATCGAGTCTCGCTTGCTGCCGTAGAGGTCGACGGGGATGGTCCCGATCCGGGCGATATGGCCCGAAACGAAGTCGACCATATAGGAGTAGAACGGGATGAGGAGGAGATGGACAAAGCCGCCGAACTTCCCCATGTGGCGGTGGAGGTGGCGCAGGACGAGCTCGCTGGCCTCCTGCCTGTTGAAGAACATCCTGTTGCCGGCGAAGAAGATCATCCGGGGCACCGTGCGCAGGAGGACGGACACGTCCTTGGCGGCCCCGATATGGTTCCCGACGATGATGTTCGGGCCCTCCTGAACGAAGTTCTCGGCGCCGCGGAGGTCGATCTTCTTGGGGAACAGGAGCAGCCGGGTGATCCGGTCGACGGACTTCCTGATCGCTTGGAATTCCTCTTCGTAGGTACCCATGGCCGCGGGCCTATTCTATCCAAACCGCCGGGAGATTTCAAAACACCCGTCCCGCCGCACCCGCTTGCGAAGGCCGGACAGGCGTGCTAATTTAGGGCCCGTCA
>JAPKZE010000120.1 GCA_026393955.1 Candidatus Aminicenantota bacterium | reverse complement strand
GGGGAAAAGGATCGGGCTCGAGACCGGGGACCCGACGGCGTTCAAGACGTTCGACGAGCTCTTCGAGGCCTTCCGGAAGCAGATCCGCCACTTCGTCGACATCAAGGTCCGGGGCAGCAACGTCATCGAGAAGCTCTACGCCGAATACCTGCCGGCGCCGTTCCTGTCGGTCCTCGTCGACGACTGCGTCAAGACCGGCAAGGACTACCACGCCGGCGGGGCCCGCTACAACACGAATTACATCCAAGGCGTAGGCGTCGGGACGATCACCGACGTTCTGAGCGCCGTCCGGTACAACGTCTACGACCACGGCCACTTCACCATGGCCGGGCTCCTCGCGGCGCTCAAGGACGACTTCAAGGGCCATGAGGCCCTCCGCCAGCGCGTCCTCAACCGGACGCCCAAGTTCGGTAACGACGACGACTACGCCGACGGCCTGATGACCCGCGTCTTCGAGGCCTACTTCGAGGCCGTCGACGGCCGGCCGACGCCGCGCGGCGGCACCTACCGCATCAACCTCCTGCCGACCACGGCCCACATCTATTTCGGCAAGATGACCGGGGCCTCGGCCGACGGCCGGCGGGCGGGGGAGACCGTCTCGGAAGGCGTCTCGCCGGTCCAGGGCGCCGACCGCAAGGGCCCCACGGCGGTCATCAAGTCGCTCGGCAAGATGGACCACATCCGGACGGGCGGCACGCTCCTCAACCAGAAGTTCACGCCCCAGCTGCTGGCCGACGACACCGGGATGAACGGGCTCAAGGACCTGGTCCGGTCCTACTTCCGGCTCATGGGCCACCACATCCAGTTCAACGTGGTGACGGCCGACCTCCTGAGGGAGGCGCAGGCCCAGCCGGAGAAGTACCGCGACCTGATCGTCCGCGTCGCCGGCTTCAGCGACTACTTCGTCGACTGCAGCACCGAGCTCCAGAACGAGATCATCCACCGCACCGAGCACCAGGAGCTCTAGGGATCGTCCTCAAACGGGGCCTGCGGATGGGGACTGTCCCTCCGGTTCACTTGGCCTTGGCCGCGGGAGCGTAGGACAGGTCGGGCCGGACCGAGCCCATCTTGAATTCGTATTTGCGCATCAGCTTGAGCGTCTCGTTCCAGAGGGTTGTGATCTCCGGATCGACGAGCTTCATGACCTTCTCGTCGGTCAGGAAAAAGTCGGCCGGCGTTTTGCCCGTCATCGAGTAAAAATAGAACGGCAATTCTGTCCCCAAGCCGCCGATCCAGGTATTGAACCCGGTGTCGATCCCCTTGGATTTGAACAGGGCCACGATCTTCTTGAACTGGGCTTCAAATTCCATCTCCCTTCCCGGAAGCACGTAACAGAAACCCCAATAGACGAATTTCGTCTCTTCGGAGTTGAGGCGGGGCTTTTCGGGCGTGTAGGAGAGATCGGGGCTGAGCGTGACCGTGCCTTGCTTGTAGTACTCGGAAGCGTCGCCCATTTTCTTGTTGAGGGCGTCCCACTTATCTGACCCGACCTTGCCAAGAATCTCGTAGAACCTCGCGAAAGCCGTGTCGATCTCGGCGAAGTTCGCGAAGGGGTAGAGGAAATAGTAATGGAAGTCGTCCGTGGCGTAGGTTTCCATCGGCCAGGGCCACTCGAACGGCTTGTAGATCGTCGCTATGACGTCTTTGAGCCCCGTCTCGAACTGGGCCACCATGGACGGCTTGACCACATACTCCTCGACCATGTAGAACTGAGGCTTCTTTTCCTGCGCGGCCGCGCCGATGCCGAGCGCCAGGATTCCCGCGGTCAGAAAAAGTAAGACCGCTGCCAGTTTGTTGGGTTTCATAAACCCCCTCCTCAAAAGAGATAGAAAACGGCCGGACTCAGACAGACCGGTCGATTTTCGGCGTTTGCTTTCCCCCGAAAGCCAGGGGGAGTCTATGACAAGAGACGGACCTTGTCAATCCGGAGCGGCCAGCCGGTGTTGGCCGCCCGGCGGTTTCCCTATTTCAGTTTGGTGCCCGTGACGTCGAGGTCCAGGTTCGGCATGACGAGCCGGCATTTCACGACCGTTCCGGAATCGTCCCTGATAAACGTCACTTGGCCAGGGCCTCGTCGCTATTCGTCTGGGCTTGGAGCGCCGGCACGATCATGAGGAACAGGGCCAGCCCGCCGGCGAAGATCGCGGCTCTATGCATGCGGAATGAATGCATCGTGATTTCCTCCTCGCGCTGATGTTCGAGACGGGAGCTTATTTCAGTTTGTTTCCGACGATATCAAGGCTCAGCGATTCGGCCACGACGCGGCATTTCGAGTACTGACCCTCGGCGTCTTTTTGAAAAGTGACCTTGATCAGCCCGTCGTCGGGGTCGGTGAACGTGAATTGATCGGTGGCGTTCTCCTCGGGCTTCAGCTCGCCGGGCGAGGTAAAGCCGTATTCGATCCAGAACGCGCCGTCTTTCACGTAGAATTCGAAAACCTTCACGCCCCCCATATCGCCCAAGTCGAATTCGTAATTACCCAGGAATTTTCCGTATGTCTTGGCCGGGTCCTGGCCGGCCGCCGCCGTGACCGAAATCGAGGTCATCATCAGCAGAATGAACGCAGATCCCCACGCCCAGGCGCTTCCCCGTCGCCGCGAGTTCATTTTAGCCATTTCTTCCTCCAGCTCATCCGGCCTCTTGCCGG
>JAPKZE010000060.1 GCA_026393955.1 Candidatus Aminicenantota bacterium | reverse complement strand
GGCGAACGCCGGCGCGGCATCGAGCTTGTCGAAATCGCCGCTCTTGAGCCGGGTCCGCAGCGCCGCCTCGATCTTCTTGGCCGTGTCGGCGAAGACATACTCCTTGTTGAGGAGAGATGAGATCTCGTCGACGACGGCCTGCTTCTTGGCCGCGTCGAGGACCGGCGGCTGCGCGGCCTGGCCGAAGGCCAAGGAGACCCAAAGTGCCAAAAGGGCGATAAGGATGATCAGCCAACGGATCGGTCTGGACATGTCGAACCTCCTAAAGGATCAAACGACTCGTGATCAGCGCGTCCAGCTGGCCGGACGCGACGGGCACGCGAGAAGTCCCTTGACGAGCAGGTCGGCGATACGGCCAGCCTGGCCCTCGACCTCTTCGCGGCGGCCGAGCTCCCCGGGCGACAGATTGAACGGCAGGAGCGAATTCGTGCTTTGGATGAGGACCAGCGCGGCCGTCCGGGCATCGGGGCAGTCGAGCGACCCGGACCTCGCGCCCTCCCGCAGGACGTCCTCGAAGACGTCCGCCTCTTTCTCGAAGTAGGCCTGGCGCCGGACGAGCAGGGGCGCCCGGACCGACGACAGCAGGTCGCCCAGATTCTGCGTGTAGTGGGCGACGCCGTCGAAGCGGACCAGGACCCGGAGGACGAGCATGCGGCGCAGGCGCCTGTCCACGGGATCCGGCAGGGCGGCCTGCTCCCGGAGCTTCCGGACGACCGTCTCGGCGATGCGGTCGATATGACTCAGGACCACCTCCTCCTTGGACGGAAAATGGAGGTAGATCGTCCCCTTACCGATGCCGACCTGCCTGGCCACGTCCTCCATGGTCATCTTGCTGTAACCGTATCGGGCCAAAAGGACATCTACGGCGTCCAATATAAGGTTGCGAATGTCCGAGCGCTTAGCTGTTTGTCTCATAATGACCTATGACCAATATTATATTCTGGTCATTATTTTATGTCAAGACTGGCCAAGACCTGGAAGAGGATGAACGAGGGCGGACCCCGGCCCGGCCGGCCCGGCCGCCCGATGCGAGAGTCCGCGCGCGGCCGGAAGGCGCAGTCCACCCGTCGGCCCGAACCAGACCGCGACGAGGGGACCCGGACGCCGCTGAACGCGCCCGCCGGCTCTTGCTATTTTTCCCCTATTGGACTATTATTTTCTGTCGCGGAAACGCGACAATGATGCATCTCCGCATGCACTCATCACTTCATCACCAGTAGGAGCGTATCAATGGCCGTAAAAGGGTTCAACGCCTTCGAGATGGCTCAAAAGCAGTTCGACACTGTGGCCGACCTTCTCGAGCTCGATCAACCGACCCGGGATCTCCTGCGGCAGCCGCTGCGGGAGTACCATTTCTCCATCCCCGTCCGCATGGACGACAACAGCGTCCGCGTCTTCCGCGGCTTCCGCTGCCAGCACAACGACGCCCGCGGGCCCTGCAAGGGCGGCATCCGCTTCCACCCCCAGGAGACGATCGACACCGTCCGGGCCCTGTCCATGTGGATGACCTGGAAGTGTTCCGTCGTCGACATCCCGCT
>JAPKZE010000087.1 GCA_026393955.1 Candidatus Aminicenantota bacterium | reverse complement strand
CAGGGTCAACCGTCGGAACGCGACGGTTCTTTTCGGGCGGGTCGATCTCCTGGTCGAGGCCTTCGACAAGGCCGAGGCCAAGGAGATGCTCATCGAGGCCAGCCTGTCGAAATTCCCAGGCCGGCCGATCGTGGCGGCGTCGGGCCTGGCCGGCTACGGCGGCAACGCCAGGATCCACTCTCGGCGCCTGGGCAATCTCTACGTCTGCGGAGACGAATCGAGCCAGTGCCCGAAGGGCATCAGCCCGATGGCCCCGCGCGTCGCCCTGGTCGCGGCCATGCAGGCCAATCTTGTCGTGGAGCTGTTGGTCAAAATGAGAGGTCGTCATGTTTAAGGTCAACGAGTATTTCGACGGCAAAGTGAAATCGCTGGCATTCCGGACGGCCGAGGGGCCGGCGACGATCGGGGTCATGGCCGCGGGCGAGTACGAGTTCGGCACGTCCACGGTCGAGATCATGACCGTCGTCAGCGGCACGCTCACGGTCAAGCTGCCGGGGAGCGAGGCCTGGAAAGACTACCAGGCGGGCCTGAGCTTCACCGTCGAGGCCGGGAAGAAATTCCAACTCAAGGTCGCGGCGGACGCGGCCTACCTCTGCCTCTACAAATAGGCGCTCAGCCCCCCGAATAGATCGGGGAAATGACGAGGCGGTCGCCCTCGGCCAGGGCTTCGCCGGGCACGACGGCCCGGCCGTTGCGGGTGACGATCTTGGGCCGGGACCTGTCGATGCTGACCAGGCCGATCAGGTCGTCGGCGGTCGTGCCGCCCGGGACGTCGAGCTCCTTCTCGCTGAAGCCGAAGAGCTGGACGAACGGCCCGATCAGCTTGACGGTGATCTTCATGAGAGCTTGCCGAACTTCTCCGCCGCCCGGCCCTCTTCGGCGACCCCGAGGCGTTCGAGCGTCGCCTTGGTCGGGATGCCGCGCCGGTCGTAGCCGCGCAGATCGTAGTAGTGCTGGAGCAGTCCGTCGTACTTGTCGACCTCGAGGTGCTTGCCGGCGATCGGCCCCTCGGTATCGACGTTGGCCGGGTCGAACCAAACGGCCGGGGGATAGTCGAGCTTGCGGTCGGTCTCGGGGTATTCCCGGAGCCAGAAAAGCTTGATCATCGAATAGATCCGGTCCGAGATCGTCCAGAAGTCGTCCAGGGTCCAATCCAGGCCGCTGACGAGCTTGAAGTACTTGGGGTAGTTCTCGAGGCTCCAGCCGACCTCGATCCAGGGGAAGCGGCAGGCGACGATGTATTCGAAGAGGCCGCCCCGGATCCTCTGCAGGTCGATGACCTTCTGGGCCTTCTCCGGGCCGTAGGATTCGCGCGAGGTCTGCTTGAGCTCGAAGGTGATGACCCAGGATTCCTTGTGGTGGGCGCCGATGGGGCTGACCCCGAAGGCCAGGGCCATGCCCGGGATGAACTTGCAGTTGTAGGCGGCGACCTCGAGGCCCTTGACCTGCATGGCGTAGTCGATGGAGCCGTGGCCGAACTTGCGAGCGGCCCGCATCGAGCCCTCGGCCAGGATGTTCCCGATCTCGCCCTCGCGCCGGGCGATCTGCCCGAGCAGCGCCTTGGAGCCAGCGACGTCGCCGAATTTGTAGCCGCCCGGGACCGCGCCGCGGTCGATGGCGTCGGCGTAGAAGCTCAGGACGCAGCCGCCCGACATCGTGTCGATGCCGTAGTCATCGCAGAGGTAGTTGAGCGAGCCGATGGCGGGCAGGTCGAAGATCTCCAGGTTGGGGCCGAGCAGGCCGACGTTCTCGTAGTCGAGCTCCGACTCCCGGCCTTCCTCGTCGTGGATGGTGATGCCGCAGCGCATGGTGCAGTTGGGGCAGCCGTAGGTGGCGATGCGGGCGTTGTTGAGGCGCTCGCCGTCGCACTTCCAGGCGTCGGGGTGGTGGGTCTTGCGGAAGTTCCGCACCGGCAGGGCCGCGACCTCGTTGCACCAGGCCAGGACGCCGTTGGTGCTCTGGATGGACCAGCCGGCCTCCTTGTCGATCCGATGGACCTCGCGGAGGTCGTCGTGGCCGACCTTCTTCATTCCGGCGGGGTCGGCCTGGGGGATGGATTTCGTGCCCTTGACGACGACGGCCTTGAGGAGCTTGGAGCCCATGACCGCGCCCATGCCGGTCCGGCCGCCGGCCCGGCCCTCGAGGCTGCGGACGACGGCGTAGCGGACCAGGTTCTCGCCGGCCTGGCCGATGTTGAGGACGCCGACGCTCTTGCCGTACTTGGCGTAAATCCAGTCGTTGGTGACGTAGGTCCCCTGGCCCCAGACCGCGTCGGCCGGCAGGAACTCGACCTTGTCGTCCTCGATATAGAGCATGGTCGGCCCGGCGGCCCGGCCCTCGACGATCAGGGCGTCATAGCCGGCCTTGCGGAGCTGCTCGGCCACCCGGGTCCCGATGTTCCCGTCGCCGTAGCCGCCCGTGCTGGGGGATTTCCCGGCCACGACCGCTTTCCCTGTGTTGGGGGCCGGGATGCCGGCGATGGGGCCCAGGGCGACGATGAACTTGTTGTCGGGGCCGAGGGGGTCGATCCCGGGGGCGAGCTCGTCGTAGAGGATCTTGACGGCGAAACCGCGCCCGCCGATCCATTTGCGGGCGAAGTCCTCGCTAAAGGCCTCTTTTTTAAAGGTTTTCGTGGTCAGGTTGACTCGCAGGATGTGGCCGGTCCAACCGTTCATTCGGGCGTCCTCCGGAAGATTTGAAATTCCGCCATCATCCTAATCGGAGGCGCGTCCGGAGTCAAGGAGTTCCGGGCCCCGGAGTGGGCGATTTGACGGCGAAATACGTATAATAAGACAGGAGGCCTCGGGCCTCCCCTGATAAGGAGAACGGAAATGACCAAAAAGCTCTATCGGTCGGTCAATCAGAAGATGCTGGCCGGCGTCTGCGGCGGCCTGGCCGAATACTTCGATATCGACGTGTCCATCGTCCGCCTCATGCTGGCCGGCGCGGCCCTGGTCACAGCGGTCCTGCCTATGTTCTTCTTTTACATCATCTCCTGGATCGTTATTCCCCAGGAGCAGCCCAAGGCCCAGGCTTAAGGGGACCCGGCCCCGGGGACGGGGCGTTCGCGGGCGTTGACTTACAGTCAGAGTTCGGCTATAAACGAATCAGCTTCCGCCATGGCCATGAAGAGCGCTCTCGAGATCCCCTTCAAGCATATCGCCGTCGAGGGCGTCTTCCGGTCCAAGAAGACCCAGCTAGCCAACGTCCTGGCCCAGCGCGTCGGCGGCAAGGTCATCCTCGACAACGTCGGCAACCCCTACCTCAAGGATTTCTACAACGAGCGCGAGGGGTCGTCCTTCCTGACCCAGCTTGTCTTCCTGGCCAACCGCTACAATCAGCAGATCCGCCTCCTCCAGAGGGACCTGTTCGTCGACCGGATCATCTGCGACTACCTCTTCGAGAAGGACAAGATCTACGCCTACCAGACGCTGTCGAACGACGAGCTCCTCGTCTACGAAAAGATCTATGGCATCCTGTCCGAGCGCGTGCCCAAGCCGGACCTCGTCATCTACCTCCAGATCTCGCTGGGCTCGCTGTCGCGGCGCATCGCCAAGGAAGGGGACTCGATCGAGAAGAACATCTCCGAGAAATACCTCGAGGACATCGTCGAGGCCTTCGACTACTTCTTCTTCAACTACCAGAGCGCCCCCCTGCTCGTGGTCAAGGCCGACGACATCGATTTCAGCCGCGAGGAGGATGTGCTCGACCTCCTCGACCAGCTCCGCGACATGAAGAAGGCCTCGCTCTACTACGTTCCCCAGAGCTACGGGGGCAAGGGCCCGAAAAAAAGTTAGCATCGCGGATACGGCCCGGACCCCGCGAAGCGCGGGGCTGGGACCGCGGACCGAGGGACCGGCGAACGCGACTTTACCTCAACCTCGGCGGGAGCCGGGGTGGGGAGAAAGGACGGACAATGGCCAGTATTCCGACCGACAAGATCACCATCCCCGCCCTCCTGGCCCGAAAGGCCGTCGGGCCGAAGATCGTCTGCCTGACGGCCTACGACCACCCGACGGCCGGGATCCTGGACGAGACCGGGGTCGACCTCATCCTGGTGGGCGATTCCCTGGGCATGGTCGTCCTGGGCTACGAGAACACCGTGCCCGTGACCATGGACGAGATGCTCCATCACACCCGGGCCGTGACGCGGGCCGTGACGCGGGCGCTGGTCGTGGGGGACATGCCCTACTTCTCGTTCCACCTGAGCGCCGAAGAGACCGTCCGGAACGCCTCCCGGTTCCTCAAGGAGGGCGGCGCCGCCGCGGTCAAGATCGAGGGCGCTTCGAAGAAACGCCTGAAGCTCGTCGAAGCGATGGTCGAAGCCGAGATCCCGGTCATGGGCCACGTCGGGCTGACGCCCCAGTCCATCCATCACCTCGGCCGCTACCGGGTCCGGGGAACGGCCGCCGAGGGAGCGCGCCGCATCGTCGACGACGCCCGGAACTTGGAGCGGGCCGGGGCCTTCGCGGTCGTCCTGGAATCAATGCCCGTCGAGGTCGCCGCCGAGGTCACCCGGGCCGTCGGCATCCCCACGATCGGCATCGGCGCCGGTCCCGCCTGCGACGGGCAGGTCCTGGTCTTCCACGACATGCTCGGCTTCTCGACCGGATACTTGCCCAAGTTCGTCCGCAAGTACGCCGACCTCCACGCCGTGATCCGCGGCGCCGTCGGGGCCTATGCTGCGGACGTGCGGGAGGGGCGCTTCCCCGACGATGCCACGTCCTACCATCTCAAGCCCGAGGTGGCCGCCGAGCTCCGGCCCGAAAAGGTCCGGACGCCGAAGCGGGGGAAGAAGATATGAAGATCGTCCGGACGGTCGCGGAGATGAGAATCCTGGCCCGGCAGTGGCGCCGGGAGGGGAGAGGCATCGGCTTCGTGCCGACCATGGGCTATCTCCACGAGGGGCACCTCAGCCTGGTCCGCGAATCCAAGGCCCGGACGGACGTCACCGTCGTCAACATCTTCGTCAATCCGACCCAGTTCGGCCCGAACGAGGACTTCAAGAAATATCCCCGGGACCTCGAGAAGGATGCGGCCTATCTGCAGGCGGCGGGCGTCGACGCCCTGTTCCATCCGGACGCCGCCGAGATCTATCCCCCGGGCTACCGGACCTACGTTGAGGTCGAAGGGCTCCAGGACAAGCTCTGCGGACGGTCCCGGCCCGGCCACTTCCGGGGCGTGGCCACGGTCGTCCTCAAGCTCTTCGACATCGTCGGGCCCGACCGGGCCTTCTTTGGAGCGAAGGACGCCCAGCAGGTCCTCATCATCCGACGGATGGCCGTCGATCTCGACCTCGACGTCGAGGTCGTGACCTGCCCGCTCGTCCGCGAACCCGACGGCCTGGCCCTGAGCTCCCGCAACGCCTATCTCGGGCCCGCGGAGAGGAAGGCTGCCCTGGTCCTGTCGACGGGCCTGCGCTGGGCGGAGAAGGCGGTCGCCGCTGGGGAGAGGGACGCGGGCCGGCTCGTCGCCGGTATCCGTTCGATCATCGAGGCCGAGCCGCTGGCCCGGATCGACTACGTCGAGGCCGTCGATCCGGAGACGCTCGATCCGGCCGCCGACCTCCGCGGCGAGGTCCTGGTCGCCCTGGCCGTCTTCTTCGGCAAGACCCGGCTCATCGACAACGTCCGCCTTCACCTTTGAGGAGAGAACCATGTTGAGGGCCTTCCTGCGCTCCAAGATCCACCGGGCCTCCGTGACCCACGTCGATATCGATTACGAGGGCATCCTCTCCATCGATGAGGACCTGATGGCCGCTGCGGGAGACATTATCATCATCGCCGCGTACGGCTCCCCGAAGATCGTGCTCCTCGGCGAAGGGAACCGTTTCGCCGATGCGAATTCAGCCGGCGACAAATAAGGGCTTCTTTTTATCGGAGATCTCGACGAGG
>JAPKZE010000369.1 GCA_026393955.1 Candidatus Aminicenantota bacterium | reverse complement strand
CGGAATTCCTGGTAGAGCTGGGCGGCCAGGGTCTTGTTGTGGGAGATGACCAGCACCGGCCGGTTGACCCGGGCGATGATGTTGGCCATGGTGAAGGTCTTGCCCGAGCCGGTGACGCCCTTGAGGACCTGGTGCTGCGCTCCGGACTCGAGTCCCTCGGTGAGCCGGTCGATGGCCTGGACCTGGTCGCCCTTGGGGACGAACTCGGAGGTTAAAAAGAACGGACCTGGTCTTCGCAACATTGATCTCTCTTATTCGGCCTTGCGAAGACCAGGTCCGTTCTTTTTTATTCCTTCATCCGGATGCCGCCGGAGAAGCGGGCGCCGTTGGCGATGGTGATCCTGGGCGTGATCACATCGCCGCTCATTTCGGCCGTCTCGGCGATGACCGTCTTCTCGGCGGCCCTGACCGTGCCCTTGAGCTCGCCGTAAAGGACGAGGGCCCGGACGCGGACCTCGGCTTCGACCCTGGCGCCCTTGGCCACCGTCAGCGTCCCTGACGGCGCCGTGATCTTGCCCTGGATGCGCCCTTCGACGAGCAGGTCCTCGTGGGCCTCGATGTCGCCGGTGAGGACGACGGTCGAGCCCAGCCGCGTGACGCCGGGGCTGTTGGGTTGCGTTCTGACGGATTCATCGGCCATGGTCTTTTCTCCCTGTCCGGGCGTTCCTCTCCGGATTATAGGGGCGGTGGAGGGTCCTGTCAACGCGGCCGTCCCATGCCCGCGTTGACTTGTCCGCCGGATGTGCTAGAATCCTAGGCCTGTGAGCGGGCATAGCTCAATGGTAGAGTACCGGCTTCCCAAGCCGGGTGTTGTGGGTTCGAGTCCCATTGCCCGCTCCATTTTTTTCCACCCATGAAAAGCTGGCAGTTGATGGTCGAGCCGGAGCCGCTACCTGGCTCCTGGAACATGGCCGTCGACGAACATCTCCTGAACCTCGCCGGCCGTTCCTCCCGGACCTTCCTCCGTTTTTACCGCTGGGAGCGGCCGACCGCCTCCCTGGGCTATTCCCAGGAGGCCCCCCGCGTCGTGGATATCGAATTCTGCCGGGCCCGCGGCATCGATATCGTCCGGCGCATGACCGGCGGCAAGCTCGTCCTGCACGACCGGGAGGTGACCTACTCGATGGCCTCCGCCGACGCGGCCGTCTTCACCGACACCGTCCGCGACTCGTACCGCCTCATCTCGCAGGCCCTTCTGAAAGGCTTCGCGCTCATGGGCCTGTCGGCGCGCCTGGCCGAGACCTCGCCGCCGGGCTACATCAAGGGGACCATGCCCTGTTTCGCCTTCCCGGCCCGCGACGAGATCGAGATCGGCGGCCGGAAGATCGCCGGCAGCGCCCAGAAGCGGACCGGTCCGCTCTTTCTCCAGCACGGCTCGATCCCGCTCGAGAAGGACGAAGCCCTGCTGGCCGCCGTCGCCCGTCCGGGCGAGTCGTCCGAAAGCCTGGGCATGACCTCGCTCTCCGAAGCCCTCGGCCGGCCGGTCGACTTCGACGCGGCCGTCGGCCCCCTCGTCCAGGGCATGGCCGACTTTTTCGGCGTCGCCTTCGAACGGTTCGCCCTGGGACCCGACGACCGGGAGGCCGTCCGTCGGCTCCAGGCGGCCAAATACGCTTCGGACGACTGGACCTTCCGGAGGGGCCCCGCCGCCCGTTGACTTTTCTTTCGGCCGGGTGCTACACTCGGCCCCGAAGAGAGGGCCTCATCATGAACGAAGTGGAAGAGCTGTCCAAGCTGGATCCCGCCGGACTTCCGCCGCTCAAGACGGTCCTCCTCGACGACCTCTATCAGGGCGTCCTCAAGAACCTCCATCTCGAGCTCGGCCGCGGCCCCGCCCTCTACCTCCTCTCGCCCAGCTATTCGGTCCTCAACCCGACGCCGGACGAGGACATCACCGAGTTCATCACCCGGAACGAAACCCTGCTCGATTACCTCAAGGAGGCCATCGTCCAGAACCTGGCCGTCTATTCCGTGCTCGTCGACATCAGCAGCTACTTCATCGAGCAGAATAGCGCTCTGGTCCTGGCCCGTCTCCGCGAACGGGATTCCGACGGCCGCCGTTTCGAGATCAAGTTCTACACCCACGAGCCCAAGGAGCTTCTGTCCCGCTACGAGGACAAGATCTACATCGGCCGCGATTTCCTGGACCTGTTCAGCCCGGTCCGGAAGTATTTCGGCCTCAAGGATCCCATCGTCTCCCTCAAGGCCCAGTTCGAGCGGCTGACGGATCGCGCCGGGGCCAAGCTGAGAAAGGCCCAGGATTTCGGCTCTTATTTCCAGGAGATCGGCGACTCGGTCAGCGAGCTGCACAACGAAGGGCTGCTCATCCTCCAGAGCCTGCCGCCGCACCTCGATTTCGCCAAGCTGTCCGGCCACGACCTCATCGAGATCAACGCCCAGTACCGGACCATCAACCACTTCGTCATCGAGCTCCACGACACGATCGCCGAGTTCGAGAACCTCCTCCGCTACAAGGAGCGCTCCGACTTCGTGCGCTACGTCACGAAGTACAAGAAGGACGTGACCAATCTGATCTCCTACTTCAACATCAAGGTCAACGGGGTCATCGCCCAGCGCATCCACGCGTGCAAGACCAGGCACGGCTGATGCGATCCGTCTCCTGACGCCGCGGAGTTCTCCCGCTCGCTTCGCTCCGGATATCGTCCCCTGCCCCCGCACCCCGGAAACCTGCGAATCCGGTTTCCCCCGCCTGCGGCGGGCCCCCCTTCCATCACGGGGGCCTCGGGACGACACCCGTCGCCGCTCCGCGGAGAACTCCTCATGCGAGGGGCGGATCCAAAAAAAGGCCGGTCCTTGGGGGACCGGCCCGCGCGAATGGCGCTGGAATGATCTAAAATTTACGGCCGCCCTCTTCGATGCGGATGTCGTCGTAGGACGTCGAAAGATAGACGAGGGGAGCCGCGGTCTCGCCGGAGTAGGCCTTGATGAGCGAGACGCCGTTGGTCTCGTCGACGTCCGGCTTATCGGCCAGGCCCCACGACACCGACCCGCCCTTCGACCGGGCCTCGAGCCGGGCCCTCTCGCCCGACGGCCAGAAGAGCTCGATCGGGCCGTGCTCGGTGCGGACGTCCAGGCCCCGCTTCAGATCCCGGGGCCGCAGCGTGACGCCGCCGTTGCGGTTGACGACGCTGACCTCTGCGGCGAAGTCGGCCAGCGAAACATTCTCGTAGGACGTTTGGACCGAGATCGACGGACCGGCGATCCCCGTCGCCGTGACGGAGGCGTTGTGGGCGTCGACGGTGAGCCGGCCCTGGACATCGGTGGCCCTGACCGGCTCGTAGCTGGTCCGGACCTCCAGGTCGCCCCGGACGTTCCCGGCCGTCACGGCCATGTTGTGGCCGGTGACCAGGGCCGGTCCGACGTCGTCGAGCAGGACCTTTTCATAGGACGTGTCGACCGTGACCGATCCGGCGACCCGCCGGGCTTCGACGTCCGTGTTCGAGCCGCCGAGGTCGGCCTTGCCGCCGGCATCCTCGACCCGGATGCGGGCGTAGCTCGTCCCGACCTGGAGATCGCCCTTGACCGAGAAGGCCCGGACGTCGCCGTGGGAGTTGACGATCTGGCAGGCGCCCCGGATGTCCCCGGCCTCGAGGTCGTCGTAGCTCGTCTCCAGCACGCAGGGGCCGTCGATGTTCGAGGCGTAGACCTCGCCGTGACGGTTGCGCACCGTGGCCTCCTTGACCCCCTCGATCCGGACGGTGCCGTAGCCGTTGGTGACGCGGACGACCGTCGAACGGGGGACGGTCAGGACGAAGCCCGTCTCGAAGTTCTTCCGGCGGAACTCGTCCCGGTTCGTGGACAGCGTCAGCTTGTCGGCCGCCGCCGTCAGGGTGTACTTGATCTGCCCGGCGAACTCGCGAGCGTCCTCTTCCTTCCTCCGCCAGACGACCTTCTTGAAGGTCAGCTGAGCGAAGTCCTGGTCCGCGCCGCGGATCTCGACCCAGCCCTGGCCGTTGACGATCTCGATCGCCGGCGGCAGGGGAGCCTCGATCGTCCGGGTCTCCTCCGCGGTGACCTCCTGGTGGAGGATCCCGATATCGTCGCCCCAGTTGACGTCGTCGAGGCTCCAGCGGCCGGTCTTGACCTGGAAGAAGACGAATCCGGCCAGGATCAGGACGACGACGAGCAGGACTTCCCTAAATTTCATGGGTCTTGTCCGGGGCGGGCGCTTCAGCGTTCCGTTCCTTGAGCCCAAGCCAGAGCTTGTTGGCGCCCCAGATGATCAGGACGACCGGCCAGAACCGCCAGACGGCGTTCCAGATGTCGAGGTTGAACTGGTCGAGGAGGAAGAGAACGCCGAAGACGATGAGGATGATGCCCCAGACCAGCGAATTGCTTTTCCTTTGTCTTGCCATGATGGGCCTCCGTTAATTGCCTTTCTTGGACTTGGCGACCGAATCGTACACGAGCTTGAGCCCGATGACGATGACCGCGACCGGCCAGTAGTCTCCGAGCGTCCGGTAAGGGATGATCTCGAAGTTGGCCAAGGTCAGCAGCACGCCGAGGACGATGAGGAAGATCCCCCAGAAGATCGATCCCGTGGCGGTGATGTCGGTCGCGCCTTCGACGGCCTCCGTCGCGGGCTGTCCGGCGGCCGCGGCGTTGATGGCCTTGGCCGACTGGACGTTGTCGAAGATCTGATAGAAGTAGAAGGCTGCGATCAGCAGCCCGAACAGCAGGCCGCTGCCGCCGTGCACGATGGCGTTGATCAGCCCGAACAGGATCAGCAGGTGCAGCAACGCTTTGTTCCGTTGGCCGTTGTAGAGGGCGCCGACCCCGAACGGCAGGCAGATCGACAGGAAGGCAGCGAAACCCGGCGACTTCTGCGATCTCTGCGGTACGACAGTTTTTTCGTCCATTCTGTTACCTCCGATGACGCTACTTATTCTTCTCGTCGCCCCCGGGCAAGCCCAGGGTGTCGAACGATCTGATGACATTGGCGGACAGCGCTTTGATCTCGCCCTTGAGGCCGCCGGCGTCGGCGTACAGCTTCTCGACCGCGCCCAGTCCGCGGTGGAACTGGACGTCGATCTGCTTCCGGATGCCGCGTCCTTCCGGGTGGAAGAGGACGAAGGACAGGACGATGAACAGGCCGGTCAGCGTGGCATAGACCGGCTGCAGCGCCGGCCGGGCCAGCCAGTCGAAGACCGGTCGGAACAGGCGCTTCTTGGCGGCCCGCTCCTCCGGGACGGCGTAGAGCCGGGCCAGGAGGGCCGGCGAGGGCTCGATCTGGGGGAAGGCCGCCGTGGCGGCCAGGGTCTCCCTCATCAAGCCGGCCAGCTCGGCGCATTCCGCGCAGGCGGCGAGGTGGGCGTCTATCCCGGCCCGCTCCGCGGCGGCCAGCTCGCCTTCGAGATAGGCGGACAGGAGCTCTTCGATCCGTTCGCACGTCATTGGAGGTCTCCCCGTTGCCCCTTCAGGACCTGGGCCAGCTGGATCCGCGCCCGGTTGACGCGGGACTTGACCGTGCCCAAGGGCAGGCTGAGTGTCGCGGCGACATCTTCATAGCTCTGGCCCTGCAGGTCCCTCAGGATGATGACCATCCGCATGTCCGCCGACAGGCGATTGAGCCCTTCCCAGACCAAGGCTTTGGTCTCCTTGGCGACGAGATTTTCCTCCGGGCCGCTGCCCGCGGCCTGGGACAGGACGCGCTCGTCGAATTCGTCGCGCTGCGTCTTTTCCCACTTGGTCCGGCGGTACTCGTCGATGAGGTGGTTCTTGGCCAGGGTCAGGAACCAGGCCGTGAAGTTCTTGCCGAAATCGTATTTCGGCAGGGCGCCGTGAAGCTTGAGGAAGACCTCCTGGGTCCGGTCCTCGGCCTCTTCCCGGCTGCCGCAGAACTGATAGGCCATGCTAAAGATCCTCCTGGCGAACGCGTCCACCAGGGCTTTCCAGGCGCTCTGACTGCCGTCCAGGCAGTCCCTGATGGTCGCTTCCAAGTCCACTCAATTCACCTCGGTTGACGGATTCGGATGGAGCAAAGTTCCATTCCGGGCTCATTTTCCATAAAAACCGCCTATAATGATAGGGCAAAATGTAACTTTCTCGGGGAGATCGATGTTTTAGTAAGCGAGAGATGGACGAACAAGAGCTGATCCGGCGCGTCCAGCAGGGAGACGAGTGGGCGTTCGGCCAGATCATGGCTCTCTACAAGGACAGGATCGTGAATTATCTCTATCAGTTCACCGGCGACTACCAGAAGGCCGCGGAACTGGGCCAGGAGACCTTCATTCGGGTCTATTTCAAGGCCGACCGGTACAAGCCGATCGCTCCGCTGTCCTCCTGGATCTACACCATCGCTTCGAACCTGGCCAAGACCGAGCGCCGACGGTCGCGGAAAATGGCCACCGTCTCCCTCGAGGACATCCCCAACAACTACTCGAGCGGCACGTACTACGAGGACCCGGCCGACCCCGGCCTCGTCCGGAACCTCCGCGAGGCCCTGGACGAGCTCCACCCCCGCTACCGCGTCCCGGTCGTCCTCAAGGACATGGAGGGCTTCTCCCAGGAGGAGATCGCCAAGATCATCAAGCGACCGGTCGGCACGGTCAAGGCCCGGATCAGCCGGGGCCGGGAACAGCTCCGGCGCAAGCTCGAGAAGGCCCGCGGGGGCGGCGCCTTCGGAGCCGACAAAGAGGTGAGTGAAAATGGAAGGGCATGAACTTCTCGCCAAGATGACCAAGGTCCAGGCCCCGCCGGGCTTCGAAGCGGCGGTCCTGGCGAAACTCCCATCTGCCCGGGCCGAGCGGGCCAGGGCCCGCCGGGCGCGCTACCGCTATGCCTTCGCCGGCTCGACGGCCCTGGTGCTCGTCGGCATCCTCATGTTCGGTCCGTCGGGACTGGAGAAGAAGGACGCCGTGCTGACCTTCGCCGAACAGAAGGCCCTGACGGCCGCCCCGGGGAAAGGGGTCCGGCCGGCCGACAGGAGCGGCATCGTTCCCGTCTACGAGCGGATGAACTACGCCTCGGAATTGAGGAACGCCCAATCCCAGCCCGGGACGGTTTACATACTGGAGCAGGTTTCCGAGATCCCGTCTTCGGAAATCATTTATTAGGAGGGTGTGAAGGCATGAACAAGATGATCAAACCGGCCCTTGTCCTCATGGCCTCCCTGGCCGTGCTGGCCCCGTCCTTCGGGGCGGTGCCGGCGGCCGGGAGCGAACCCGATATCGCCGGCGTGGCCAAGAAGGTCTATCCTTCCGTCGTCCGGGTCGAGGTGCGGAACGGCACGCGCCGGGTGGCTACGGGGGTCGTCGTCGAGAAGGGCGGCTACGTCGTCACGACGGCCCTCATCTCGCCGCGCGACGAGAAGATCTCCATCACCACCTCGGAAGGCAAGACCATGGATGCCGAGTTCCTGGGTTTCGATACGGAGACCCAGCTGGCCCTGCTCAAGGCCGGGGACGCCGGCCTGCCGGCGCTCGGCGCGGGCAAATCGTCCGACCTGGCGCCCGGAACCTGGATCTGCGTCGTGGGCGTGTCCCCCGAACGGACGGCGACCGTGAGCCAGGGCATCGTCAGCTCCGTGGCCGCGGACAAGCTCCGTCTGAACGTCTGGGTGACGCCCGGATCGAGCGGCGGGCCTGTCGTCGACGCCGAAGGCCGCATCGTCGGCCTGCTGCGCGGCATCTATATGGAGGAGAAGCCCGTCGTCTTCCAGTTCCGCGACCGGGAGCAGGCCGGCTCCGGCTACGTGATGAGCAGCCGGGCCGAGGCACCGTCGTCGGGCATGGCCCTGGCCGTCCCGATGGACGTCGTCAGGGACATCGTCGCCCAGATCAAAGAGAAGGGCCGGGTCGAGCGCGGCTGGATGGGCGTCGGCATCGGTGTGGATGAGAGCGGACGCACGGTCGTCGGCGCCGTCGACCCGGAGAGCCCGGCGGAGCTGGCCAAGCTGCGCCCGGGCGACGTGGTCCTCAAGATCGGGGACCGCGACGTCACCGGTCCCGACGTCCTGGCTGCCGAGATCCGGAAGAAGAAGCCGGGTCAGGAGGTCACGCTCAAGATCGAGCGCGAGGGCAAGCCCCTGGACGTCAAGGTCAAGCTCGGGGAGCTGGCCGAGGCCGACCGGATGAAGGAAATGGACGTGCGCTTCCCCGGGCTGTTCGGGCGGGTGGCGCCCGGTCCGGGGCTTTCCCCGCAGCCCGGGGCCCCGCCGTGGTCGTTCGAATCCAGGAAATACATCGGCATCTACTGCAACGAGCTGAACCGGGAGCTGGCCGAGCATTTCGGGGTCAAGGAGGGGACGGCCCTGATCGTCTCCCGGCTGACCGAGAACGGTCCTGCGGCCAAAGCCAAGATGCGGGTCGGCGACATCGTCGTCAGCGTCGACGGCAAGAGGGTCGAGACCGTGAACGGGCTCATCGACCTCGTCCAGGCCAAGGCCAAGGGGGTCAAGGTCAAGATCGAGGGGCTCAGGGACGGTAAAGCCGTGAAATTCGAAGTCGAGGTCGCGGAAGAGGAGAGCGGCGGATTGCCCGAATCGGAGAGCCTGCAGAACTTCCTCGAGTCGTGGCAGGGATACACCGACGCCTTCCAGAACGAGCTCCGGAGATTGGACTCGGATAGAGACCCGTTGATGCGCCAGGCCCTCAAGGGCCTGACGCTGAATGGCCGTTTGCGAAGGATCTAAGGGACCCTGCTCCGGTCTCTCTGTCCTCAGGGGGACATGTACC
>JAPKZE010000342.1 GCA_026393955.1 Candidatus Aminicenantota bacterium | reverse complement strand
CGGCACGCAGTTCCGCTCCGGGGCCAGCGCGAATTCCGCCATGCCGCCGGTGAGCTCGCCGTAGTGCCCGAGGAAGAGGAGCTTGCGGCAGGTGTGGGGCCGGCCCGTCCGGCACTGGTCGCAGGTCCCGCAGGAGACGGCCGGCTCGACGACGACCGCGTCCCCGGGCTTGACCCGGGTGACCGCCTTTCCGATCTCCTCGACGATGCCGGCGCACTCGTGTCCCGGGATGAAGGGGTAGGTCACGCGGTCGCCGCCGACTCGGTCGGAGACGTAGTAGTGGAGATCGCTGCCGCAGACGCCCACGGCCCGGCTGCGGACGAGGACGTCGTCGTCGCGGACGATCCGCGGCGCCGGGACCTCGCGGATCTCGATCGTCCGGACGCCGGTGAGGAACGCGGCCTTCATGGTTCCCTTATTATAAAGCAGGTCGCCCGGAACGGGAAGAGCGCTGGGCCGTCGGGAGGATGTTTTTGACACCGCTCCCGCCGGGGGCGTATAGTCCTCCCCAGACGACGTCCCCGAGGAGGAAATCATGAAAAGAAATCTGCTCGTCCGTTCGCTCATCATCGTTCTTCTGCTCATCTTCATCTCGCTCGAGACCGGCGCCCAGGAGAAGCTCGACCTCCAGATGGTCGACCGCATCCGCACCGAAGGGCTCACGAACTCGAAGATCACGGACCTTCTCATCTATCTCTGCGACGTCTATTCCCCGCGGCTGCCGGATTCGCCGCAGTACGTGCAGGCCGGTGAATGGATAGTGGGCAAGGCCAAGGAACTCGGACTGGCCAACGCCGCGATGGAGCCCTACGGGACGTTCGGCCGCAGCTGGGAGCTCCAGAAGTTCTACGCGGCCATGACCGCCCCCCAGTACATGCCCATCATCGGCTATCCCAAGGCCTGGACGCCCGGCACGAACGGTCTCGTCAAGGGTCCGGCCGTCCTGATCACGGCCAAGACGGTGGCCGACCTCGATAAATACAAGGGCAAGCTCAAGGACGCCATCGTCTTAACCCAGGGCGAACAGGATCTCCCGATCTCGTTCGACCCGATGGCCTCGCGCCTCCTCGAGACCGACTTGGACAAGCTCCTGCTGGCCCCCGAGCCGGGCGTCCGCCGGCCGATGAACCCCCAGATGCAGGACATGGCCGCCCGCCAGCAGCTCCAGGCGGCGATCGGCAAGTTCCTCAAGGCCGAGGGCGCCGGCGTCATCGTCGACTCCGGCCGGGGCAAGTTCGGGACGGTCTTCGTCTCGAGCGGCGGGTCGCGCGTCAAGGGCGCGGAGATGCCCCTTCCGGCCATCTCCATCGCCACGGAGCACTACAACCGCATCGTCCGCATCCTCCAGAAGGACATCCCGGTGACGCTCGAGATCGAGGTCCAGGCCCGCTTCACGGCCGACGACCTGCCGGGCACCAACGTCATCGCCGAGATCCCCGGCGTCGACAAGAAGCTCCAGTCGGAGATCGTCATGCTCGGCGGTCACTTCGACACCTGGCATTCCGGCACGGGAGCCACGGACGACGGGGCCGGCTGCGCCGTCGCCTTCGAGGCCATGCGGATCCTGAAGACGCTCGGCGTGAAGCCGCGGCGCACCATCCGGATGGCCCTCTGGGACGCCGAGGAGCAGGGCTTCGTCGGCTCGCGCGGCTACGTCGCCAATCATTTCTACGACCGGACCAAGAAGGAGAAGAAGGCCGAGTACGACAAGCTCGCGGCCTATTTCAACTTCGACAACGGCAGCGGCAAAATCCGGGGCATCTATGCCCAGAATAACAGCGCCGTCGTGCCCATCTTCGAGGAATGGCTCAAGCCGATCCGCGACCTCGGCGCCGCCACCGTGACCCTGCGGAACACCGGCGGGACCGACCACCTGCCCTTCGACGCCGTCGGCCTGCCCGGCTTCCAGTTCATCCAGGACGACCTCGAGTACGATACGCTGACGCACCATTCCAACATGGACGTCTACGACCACCTGTCCCGGGGGGACCTCATGCAGGCGGCCACGGTCATGGCCTGGTTCGTCTACAATGCCGCCATGCGCGAGGAGAAGCTGCCGCGGAAGTACTTCGACGCGCCAGCTCCGGCTCCGCAGCGCCGCGGCAACTAGAAAATGGGGGACATGATACCTATCCCTAATTTTCCGCCCGGCGAAATAGGCTAGAAAGAACATCCGTTCAAGGAGCTTTTCGAGCGCCGGCCCTCGACCTTAGCCCCCGGAGCCGGGACGAACTCGAGAGTTTCGAGCGCCATTGGGCATGGAGTTGAGAGCGATCGAGAATCGCCGATC
>JAPKZE010000048.1 GCA_026393955.1 Candidatus Aminicenantota bacterium | reverse complement strand
GTCCAGGCAAGCCCGTCGCAGCGGCCGGATCTTGAAATCATGCAAGTGAGAGTCCAGCCAGCCCATCGCGTCCTGGATCGCGACGTGCAAGTCGTAGAACGTATAGTATTCCGGTACCTGGATCCTCCTCCAAACCGGAGGATCGGTCTCGAGAAGGGTGATCTTGAACTGCAGGACGTTGCTATAGGCCCTTCTGCGGGGCCAAGTGATGGTGATCTCTCTGACCATGGCGGCCGACCTGAGCCGATTCTAGCCGATGGGCTGTTGGCTGGCAAGCATCGTTTTCATGCTCGGCATGGAACTCCTCAATCTGACCATCGCCGATCCCCGCCATCGGCACCGTCTCAAGGAGTTGACCCGGTTGCGGGAAGCTCTTCTCGACTTCTTCCTCGGGGATAACGCGTTCAGCTCGACCGGGAAGAGCTGGCGCAACTATTTCTACGGCTTCGCCTACGCGGCGGCCCTGCAGAGGACACACAGCCGGATCTGATCGGCCAGCGCGATCTTCGATCGCCAAGGAGAAGATCGAGGAAAAGCTCAAAAAGCTACGGGCCGGCCGGCAGCGAGAACTGGAACGTGGCACCGCCCTCGGGGTTGTTCACGGCCCAGATGCGGCCTCCGTGCGCTTCCACGATGGTCCGGCAGATGGCCAGGCCCATGCCCATGCCGGCGGCCTTGGTGGTGTAAAACGCCTCGAAGATATGCGGGAGCGTGTCCGCGGGAATGCCGGGGCCTTCGTCCCTAACGGATACGAGGACCCCATCCCGGTCCCGCTCCGTCCGGATCCGGATCCGCCCCCCTTCCCCACGCGCGCCCATCGCGTCGATGCCGTTGAGGATGATGTTGAGCATGACCTGTTGAAGCTGGACCTGGTCGCCCCGCACAGGCGGGAGCCCCGCCGCCAAGTCCAACTCGATCTCGACACTGCGGAGGAGGGCATCCGTGCGGACGACGGCGGCGAGCTCCCGGATGATCGCGTTGATCTCGACGGGACCCATCTCCTGCCGGGTTTTCCGCAGCAACGTGCGCAGCCGCTGGATCACATCGGCGGCCCGGCGGGCGTCCCCGGCCACGTCCTGGAGGATCTCGCGGATCTCGTCCAGGCGCGGCTCGCCCTTCGCCAGGACGTGCATCCCCGCCTGAGCGTTGTTCATGATCGCGCCGAGGGGCTGATTCAGCTCATGGGCGATGGCGGTCGTCATGCCCCCGACCGTCATCACCCGGCTGACATGAGCCAGCTCGCCGCGGAGGCGATCCACCTCGAGACGAGACTCCGCGAGCCTCCTTTCCGAGCGCCGCCGTCGGGCCCCGGCTAACACGAGTCTCAGGATCAGAAGCCCTTCGAGGAGGCTGACCGCCAGCGCGATCAGGGCCAGGCGATACCGTTCCCAGAAAGACGGTTCTTTATACAGAACCATGCTGCCGGCGGGCAGCCGGCTTTCGGCGATCTTCCAGCGCTCCAGCTGCCGCGCGTCGAACCTGGGCGGGCTGGGCACTTCCTCGACGGGAATGGCCTCCGGCTTTTCACCGGCCAGGATACGCAGTCCGATCTCGGCCGCGCGGTTCGCGTGGGCGACGTAGTCGACGATATGGCCCCCGACGATGCCCCGGCCAAAGACCGTATAGCCGATCGCATAGACAGGCGCGTTGGCCGCTTTGGCGATCAGTCCGGCGACTTCGGCACCAATATAGATCCTGCCCGACGCGTCTCTGACCATATCGCAATAGATGATCACCGTGCGGGGCGGAAGGTTCGCCACGTCTTCGAGCAGCTGGGGCAACGTCCGGTCCGTCAGGTACGTGAACGTGAACCGGGTCTCGTAGGGCTGAAAGGCCGCCATCGTTTGGCGGAGAAAGTTCCGCGCCATCGCATCCGTGCCGGCGACGACCACGACCTGTCGGGTGTCGGGATGCACCTCGAGGGCCAGATCCAGTGTCTCTTTCCAAGGGAGCCTGATAGGAACGCCGACAATGTTAGGCATGCGGGGCAGGTCCGCCAGCTCGCCCTCGTCCGCCAGACAATAGACGACCGGGGTATCCGGGAAGAGCTCGCCGCGGAACTTCATCAGGAACCTGGCCGCCTGCGGGAGACTGCAGATGATCAGATCGAGCTTGCGGTCCGAGAATTTCTCTCGCAGGTAATCGGCCAGGATCGGACCGTGGCGGTCCGGATCGAATCGGGCCATGTCCAGAGTCTCGGCGAAGAGCTCCACCTCCACCCCGGAAGCTTTCTGGAAGGCCGCGCGGACGGCCCCTTCGACCTCGACGCTCAAGGGAGCGTAGAATCGGCCTGAAAAGAGGAGCAGCACGTTCTTGACCGGAGCCGCGGCCCGGACGGAGGAAGAGCCGCTGATAAGGAGGATGGCCAGGAGAGCCAGGCCGGCGAAGAACCGGCGCCGGAAGATCTTGCGAGACTTCATCGGCAAGGGAGGATATCCCGGCCCCGGCCGGGTGTCAAGAACTCAAAACCCTCGGATCACCCGTTATTCATGGTCCACGCTCTCCCTGGGTGTCGTGGCTCCCATTTAGCGGCGGACGGGGTAGCTCATCGGGTCGGGCAGGGGCTTGCGGGGCAGCCTTTCCTCGCGCATGGCCGTGTTGTAGACGAAGGCGGCCATGACGACCGAGGCCTGCATCAGGTCCTCGACGCTGACGTGGTCGAAGACGTCCATGTTGGTGTGGTGGACGCGCGTCCCGTAATCGAGCGGGTCCTGGATGAACTGGCAGGCGGGCAGCCCGATGTAGTCGAGGGCCCCGTGGTCCGATCCCCCCGTGTCGCGCATGACGACCTCGGTCGCGCCGAGGTCGTGGAAAGGCTCGAGCCAGGCCTCGAAGATGGGCTTGACCGCGGCGTTCGACTGGGCGTAGATGCCCCGGATGCGGCCGCTGCCGTTGTCGTAGTTGAAGTAGCCGGCCACCTTGGCATGCTCGGGCTTGAGCGCCATCGTGGTCGTATCGCCGAAATGCCTCTCGACGTAGGCCTTGGAGCCGACCCAGCCCTTCTCCTCGGCGCTCCAGAGGACGACCCGGACGGTGCGGCGGGGCCTGATCCCCAGGGCCTTGAGGATGCGGACGGCCTCGAGCGAAACAGCGCACCCCGCGGCGTCGTCGGCCGCTCCCGTCCCCGGGCTCCAGGAGTCGATGTGACCGCCGAGCATGACCACCTCGTCGGCCTTGTCCGTGCCCCGGATCTCGCCGACCACATTGTAGCCCCGCGGGTCCCGGTCGTAGAACTCCGTGCGGACCTCGACCTCCATCGTGGCCGGCTCCTTGAACTCCTCGATGATGCGGTGAACGCGGTTGTAGTGCTCGGCGGCCAGGATGATCTCGGGCAGCGGCCGGGCCCTCTTGGGGTCGCGGGCCTGGCGCACGCCCCGGGCCGTCACGGTGCCGTACTCGCGGCGGGCGTTGCCGCTCGACGAGACGAGCACGCCGACGCCCTCGGCCCGGAAGAAGTCCTCGAGGTCGTCGTCGAAGGAGCGCGTGTAGTCGGGATCGGGCGGCTCGGACGCGCTCACCGGCGTCTCGTGGAGCGCGGCCAGGCTGGCGGCGTCGTGCCGCCGGGCGTCCGGCGTGAAGTGGGTCGGCACCGACTTGGGCGGCTGATAGAGGACGATCCGGCCGCCGAGCTTGCCCTTGTAGCGGGGGAAGTCGGACTTGGAGCGGATATCGACGTAGACCGGCGCTGCGGTGATCCTGCCCTTCGTGCTCGATCCCCACTCAACCGAGATGGCGATGAGCGGGGCGTAGTGCGGCGCGAGCAGGTGGGCCGAGACGTAGCGCGGCGCCCAGCCGACGCCGAAGTCCTCATAGGACTCGAGGGCGACGTTCTCGAGTCCCCACTCCTTCATCTTGGCGGCGGCCCATCTGTTGGCCCGGTCGATCTCGGGCGAGCCCGTCGGGCGGGGGCCGATGACGTCGGAGAGATAGGCGACGGTCTTGCCGACCTGGCTGTGCTTGAGGCCCTCGAAGCGGACCCGGTTCATGACGCCGAGGTCGGGCCTGTCGTCCGCGGCGGAGAGGTTCAGGGCCAGCAGAACGGCCGCGGCAGCGGCCAGGTTAATCATGATACGCTTCGTTCCAACTTGTTGGGGCGACATGGAGGACCTCCTCTTCTCGGGTGTGAGAAGCCTCATTATCCCCGAGCCAACCTCATGTTTCAAGGGGACGCGCAAAACGGTTAGACGGGGGCATGACGGGAACATGCCCGTCTGCCCAGTCTCTCGCGCCTGATTTGACCGTCAATGTGTTATTATTAGGGTCCCCACCCGGACCCCATCCGGGAATCGCATCCTTTCAAGCGAGGTCGACATGGCTTATGACTTACAATCCATCCCGCGGCCCGAATGGCCGAAGATCCCACCCAAGGTCGTGAAGGGGGTCCTCCTGGGACTCGCCGCGATCACTCTCCTCTGGGGGTCCTTCTACCAGGTCGCCCCTGAGGAGTTGGGGGTCATCCTCCGTTTGGGTAAATACGTAAGGTCCTCCGAGCCGGGCCTTCACATGAAACTCCCCCTGGGCATCGAGAAGTTGACCCGTGTCCCGGTCCAGCGACAGCTCAAACAGGAGTTCGGCTTCAGGACCGTGCGTGCCGGGATCAATTCCGAATACGCCACCAACGCTGAAACC
>JAPKZE010000280.1 GCA_026393955.1 Candidatus Aminicenantota bacterium | reverse complement strand
ATGCCCGGCGGATAGGACGCGGGCTCGGCCCCGCCCCTCTTGTAGACGAGGCGCATGACGTCCCGCTCGAGCGTTCCTTCGATCGTGTCGGCCCCGACGTAGGTCACGGTGCCGCGGCCGAGCTTGCGGCTGACGACGGCCGGCTTGCCGGCGTAGAACTGGTCGGCGTAGACGGCCAGCGTCTCCGTCCCGCCGGACGGCTTGAGAACGTCCGCCCAGCGGTTCCAGGCGTGGCCGTTCCCGCCCATGCGGACGACGCCGCGATCCCCTTCGAGAAGACAATCGAAGAGCTCGACCTCGGCCCCGACGAGGGGGGCGATCATCCCGGCCCAGGGCCTCTCCGGGAGCTGGCCGCTCTTCGTCTTCTGGCCCGTCCGGCAGGTCAGGACGAGGTGGCCGCCGTGCTCGACGTAGCGCGTCCACTTGGCGACGAGGGCCTCGTCGACGAGCTGGTAGGCCGGGGCGACGAGGAACGGATAGGCCGCGAAGTCGTCGTCCTCGCCGATGTAATCGAGCGGCGCGCCGGCCGCCTTGATCGCGGCCATCCACTTGTTGCGGTGGTCGCGGGTGTCCCAGAGCGCGGTCTGCTTGTGGATCTCGAGGTCCCACATGACGTCCTGGCTCCAGAGGAAAGCCGTCCGCCGGGCCGAGATCCGCGCCGGCATCTTCGCGGCGGGGTCGTAGAGCTTCCGCAGGCCCCCCATCTCGCGGATGACCTGGGCGAACTCGAGCCCGCCCCGCGAAACGGTCAATCCGTCCGGTCCGACGATCCCGGCGTGATAGAGCTCGCTGCCGTAGAGGGGCTGGCGGAAGCGGTAGGTGCAGGCGAAGGACAGGCCGCCGCCGAACGCGTGCCACAGCCACATGCGCACCGCTCCCGGCTCGGGCTGGGGATTCGTCGCCGCCCAGTTGACCTGCCCGGGCTGGAGCTCCATGACGCCCGTGACGCCCTTGAACGACCGGAAGTAATCGACGGCCATGGCCAAGCGATGCGGATCGCCCAGCCTGAAGCCGAGCTCGCCGAGGTTCTTGGTGCCGCGGACCGGGTACATCGTGAACGAGAGGAAGTCGAGCCGGTCCGACCGCCGCGGGTCGGCCGAGTCGGTGACGTTCATGTAGTTGGTCGTTATCCACTGCTCGGGGCGGACGAGGCCGCGCAGGATATCGTACTGGAGGTGGAGGTCGTCGGCTTGGGTATCGGCCGTGAAGCGCCGGAAATCGAGAACGGCGTGAGGGCTCAGGGCGTCCTCGCCGAAGAGAGTCTCGTTGGGGATGAGGACCTGGGCGAAGGAATCGTACTTCGTGCTCCAGAAATTTCCGCCCCAGGCCGAGTTCATCCTATCGATCGTGCCATACCGGCGTTCGAGCCAGGCCTGGAACTTGAGCCGGGCCGAGGGGCTGTAGTCGGGCGGGCCCCAGGGCTCGTTGTCGAGCTGCCAGCCCCAGACGCGCGGGTCCTGGCCGTAGCGGCGGCCGAGCTCGGCCACGATGCGCTTCGTGTATTTGACGAAGATATCGTTGGCGAGCGAGCCGTTGGCCCGGGTGCCGTGCTCCATGCGCCGCCCGTCGCCGCCGACGAGGTAGATCTCCGGGTGCTTCTCACCGAGCCAGGCCGGCGGGCAAGGCGTCGGGGTGCAGAGGATGACCTTGAGCCCGGCCCGGGCGGCCAGATCGAGGGCGCGATCGAGCCAGGCGAAGTCGAACCTGCCGTCGGACGGCTCCATCTGGGCCCAGGCGAACTCGCCGAAGTGGGTGAACTCGAAGCCCATCCCGGCCATCTTCCCGAGATCGCGGGCCCACTGCGACTCGGGCCACTGTTCGGGGTAGTAGTAGACGCCGATCTTCATCAGGTCGGTCTTGGGGAAGAAGCGCTGGGCGGAGGCGGAGATCGTCTGGCCGGAGGGCCCAGCCGGTGAGGGCGCGGCAGGGGCGAGAAGGACGATCGCGGCCAGGATGAAGGCGACGATCGCGTGGGGGGCGTGCGAGCGCGAACGGGGCCTTTGGGTCATGGCTTCCTCCCGGCCGGCGGCGGCCCGGCCTTGTCCAGGAATCGTCCGGCCAGCTGGCCGCAGGCGGCGGCGATATCGGCGCCCTTGGACAGCCGCACCAGGGTGTTGACCTTGCGCTCCTCGAGCCAGCGCCTGAAACGGGCGATGTCGGCCTCGGCCGGCGTCTCGAAGGCCGCTCCCTCGACCTTGCTGTAGGCGATCAGGTTGACCTTGGCCCGGAGCCGCCGGGCGATCCCGGCCAGGCCGTCGGCGTCGTCGAGGGAATCGTTGAGACCGCGAATGACGATATATTCGAGGGTGATCATCCGGCCGCCGGCCCGGATATAGGATTCGGCCGCGGCGACGAGCTCCTCGAGAGGGAAGCGGCGGTTGATGGGCATGAGCCGGTCCCGGAGACGGTCGGTGACGGCGTGGAGCGAGATGGACAGGTTGATCTGGAGGTCGAGCGCCTCGAGGCGCTTGAACGCGGACAGGAAGCCCGCCGTGGAAACGGTCATCCGGCGGGCCGCGATCCCGAGGCCCTCGGGCGTGTTCATGATGCTGATGGCCTTTTCGACGTTCGTCCAGTTGTCGAGGGGCTCGCCCATGCCCATGAAGACGTAGTTGGTCAGGTCGCGGCCGAGCGCGGTCTCGAGGAAGAGGACCTGGCCGATGATCTCGGACGGCCGGAGATCCCGTTTGAAGCCGTGCTTGCCGCTGGCGCAGAAGGCGCAGGCGAACCTGCAGCCGACCTGGGTCGAGAGACAGACCGTCAAGCGGCGGCCGGCCGGGATGAGGACCGACTCGATGTGCCCGCCGTCGGCGAGGCGGAAGAGGAAGCGCGTCGTGCCGTCGGGGGAAGAGAGCTTGTCGGCGAGCTCGGGGAGACGAAAGGCGATTCGGGCCGCCAACTTCTCCCGGAGCGCCTTCGACAGGGAGGAGAAGTCCTCGAACCTCGCCGCTCTCCTCTTATAGAGCCAGTCGAAGATCTGGACGGCCCGGAACGGCCTCTCCTCCATCGCCGCGAGCTCGGCCCGGAGCTCGTCGAGCGTCAGGTCGCGGATGTCGATCTGGGGAGGTGGAGCCATTTATCCTCATGTCCCCCATTTTAGAGGGGAGTGATGACCGGCTTGCGGTGTTTGAGGACGGCCAGGGTCTCGACGTGCGGCGTGTGGGGGAAGAAGTCGTACACGCGGACATCGACGATGTCGTAGGCCTCGAGGAGCCCCTTGAGGTCGCGGGCCAGAGTCGTCGGATTGCACGAGAGATAGAGGAGCCGCGGCACGGGCTCCTCGACGAGCCCGCGGACGATCGCCGGGTCGACGCCCCGGCGCGGCGGGTCGATGATGACCAAGGCCGGCTCCCTCTCCAGGATCTCCGGCAGCCACTCCTCGGCCGTGCCTTCGCAGACGGCGAGGTTGCCGATGCCGTTGAGGGTCAGGTTCTTTTTCAGGTAGGTGATGTTGTCGGCATCCGGCTCGACGCCGAAAACCTCCCGGGCCCGCTTCGCCAGGAACATACCGAACGTCCCCAGCCCGCAATAAAGATCCGCGATGACCGCGTCGGCCGTCGGCCCGGCGGCCGCGGCCACGTCCTCGAAGACGCGCTCGAGGACGGCGATGTTGGTCTGGAAGAAGGACCGGGCCCCGATGTGGAAGGTCAGGCCGCCGGTCCTCTCCTCGATGAACTCCCGCCCGAAGAGCTTCTCGTCGTGAAAGTGCTTCCCGTCGAAGATCGTGGCGACGGCGCCGACCAGGCCGTGGTCCCGTTTGAGGCCGCGGAAGGCCGCGGCCGCGGCCGCCGTCTCCGCTTCCGAAGCCAGGTCGCACAGGAGGAGCGACTCGCCGCTGGCCCGGCTGGTCCTGATCTCGACGCCGTCGACGGTCGCCAGGGGAACGGCGTTGATCGCGCCGATGAGGGCGGCCATCAGGTCGTTCATCCGGTCCGGGACGAGATGGCAGCGGTCGACGGCGACGAATGAGGCCTGTTCGCCCGGCTCGTGATAGACGAACCTGGCTTGGCCGTCCTCCCGCAGGACCCTGAGACCGATCTTGTTCCGGTAGCCCCAGACCTCGGGCGACGGCGCCATCTCGAGGTGTCCGAACGGCCGCTTGAGCTCCCGGGTCAGGATCTCCGTGACCTGCTGCCGCTGGAGCTCGACCTCGACCGCAGAGTCGATGTGCTGGTTGGGGGTGCAGGCCTGATAGTGGGCGCAGCGCGGTCCGACCCGGGCGGCCGAAGGCTCGACGATGCGCAGCGTCCGGGCTTCGGCGTAGCTCCGGCGGTCCTTGAAGAGCTCGACCTCGACCGACTCTCCCGGCAGCCCGCGGTCGGTGAACACGACCTTGCCCTCGAGCAGGCCGAGGCGCCGTCCCGGATAGACGATCTTCTCGATGCGGATGATCATGGCGGTTCACGCGCCCCGTCTCGCCCTAGCGCGACGGGAATTCGGCGTACTCCTTGAGGTCGACGGTCGTTCCCTTGGCGCTCCAAGGCAGGCCCAGCTCCGACGGGAGCTTCCCGGCCTCGAAGCACGCCGCGAGGGCCTCGTCGAGGCCGTCCACGACCAGGCGGCGGGCGCCTGGGGTCTCGACGTCGAGCCGCCGTCCCCCCCCGCCCTCGACGGCCCGGACGAGCCCGGCCGGAAAATCGCGGATCTCCGGCATCGAGTCCTGGATCCCGTTCATGCACAAGGTCTGGCTCGACGCCGCCTCGAGCCCGCAGAGCGGCCGCGCCCCCTCGGCGCGCGCCCCGGCGATCGACTGCCAGAGCTTGTTCATGGGCTCGGCGTCGGGGACGCCGTAGTCCTTGCGCGTCCCGTCCGGGAACTCGGCCCACAGGCCCGAGGTCCGGCTGTCGCAGCGGACGACGGCCTTCTCGAATTCGTAGCGGACGACCGGCCCCCGGTCCTCGTCCGAAGCGTGGCTGACGAAGAAGAGCAGCTCG
>JAPKZE010000039.1 GCA_026393955.1 Candidatus Aminicenantota bacterium | reverse complement strand
CGTGCCGCTGCTGGTCATGGATGTCTTCGAGCACGCCTACATGATCGACTACGGCCTGAAGCGGGCCGACTACATCGAGGCCTTCTTCAAGGCCGTCGACTGGGCCGCCGTCGGCGCCCGGCTGAAGTAAGCCGGTCCCGTTCTTACGCTGGAAAATCCTTGCGAATCGGTCTATCCTGAGGGAAACGTCCGGCAGGAGGATGGGATGACCAGCGAAGAGACGAGGCGCTCGGACAAGGCCGGGCTCGATCCAGGGACCCTGATGTACGTCGGCGACAAGAAGGTCGAGCGATCGCGCATCACGGTCATCGACTACGACGCCTCCGGCTATCTCGAAAAGGAGGCGGCTTCGGTCGAGGAGTGTTTCCCCTTCAAGGAGACCTCGACGGTCACCTGGATCAACGTCGACGGCGTCCAGGACGCCGCCGTCATCGAGAAGCTCGGCACGAGGTTCGACATCCATCCGCTCGTCCTCGAGGACATCATGACCACGACCCAGCGGCCCAAGGTCGAGGACCTGGGCAACGCCGTGTTCGTCGTCCTGCGGATGATCGAGTGCGGCCCGGACGGGCTGGACATGCGGGCCGACCAGCTCAGCCTGATCCTCGGCCCGAACTATGTCCTCTCGTTCCAGGAGACACCGGGCGACTGCCTCGGCCCGGTCCGCGAGCGCATCCGGAGCGGCAAGGGCCGCATCCGCAAGCTCGGCCCCGATTACCTGGCTTACGCCATCGTGGACGCGGTCGTCGACAACTACTTCTTCGTCCTGGAGAAGCTCGGCGAGAAGATCGACGCTCTGGAGGAAACGCTCGTCGACGAGCCCCGCCGGGGGCTGCTTCACGAGATCCACGCCCTCAAGCGCGAGATGATCGGTCTGCGCAAGGCGGTCTGGCCCCTGCGCGAGGTTGTCAGCGGCCTCGAACGGATGGAGACGCCTCTCATCAAGAAGTCGACGGGGGTCTTTCTCCGGGACGTCTACGACCACGCCATCCAGGTCATCGACACGGTCGAGTCCTTCCGGGAGATCCTGACCAGCATGGTCGAGACCTATCTCTCGAGCGTCTCCAACCGGATGAACGAGATCATGAAGGTCCTGACCATCATTTCGACGATCTTTATCCCCATCACCTTCCTGGTCGGTCTTTACGGCATGAACTTCGTCCACATGCCGGAGATCCGCTGGCGCTGGGGCTACGCGTTCGCCTGGGCGTTGATCCTCGCGTCGGTCGGCGCGATGTTCGCCTTCTTCCGCCGGAGGAGATGGCTTTGAGGGATCAGGGCGCGGACGCTTCCGTGTCGTCGCCGCGGATCCCGTAGCGGCTGATCTTGTGGTAGAGGGTCGAGCGGGAGATGGCCAGGATCCGGGAGACCTCGGCCCTGTTCTGGGCCGTGATATCGAGCAGGAAGCCGATGTAGTCCTTTTCCAGGGTCCGGAGGGTCGGGAATCCGGCTGGCCTGGCGAACTCGCGGGCCTCGTCGAGCCCGAGGTAGCGCTGCAGATAGACGTTCACGGCGCGTTCTCCGGCCTCACTGGACCTTGGCCGCCTGGATCAGGCGGACGTTGTTGGCCACGACATAGGAGAGCAGGCAGTTGGTGGCCGTGGTCATGACCCAAGCCACGGTCTTGTTCCTCTTGAAGATGGCCTTGAAGCTCACGTAAGTCAGGGCCGTCGTGCCGAACTTGATGGCGGCGAAGGCGACCGGGCTCTTGACGAACGGCCTCATGAGGGGATTGGTTTCCTCCATTCCTGGGTACTTGAGGGCTTTCGTGGTGGCGAAGTAATCGGCGACGTTCAGTCCGACCATGAGCACGAGGTTGGCGTCGAACAGGGAAGGGCCGGACCCGCCGGCGTGACTGAACGAGGGGATCCGCGGCGGGGCCACGATCTGGGGCACGGGAGACGCGGCGGGCTCGGCGGCCAGGAGCTCGAGAGGGACGAGGGCGGGCGCCGGCAGCGGATTGGGCAGGACCAGGGACGAGGGCTGAAGCGCGGTCGGGACGAGGACTTCCCAGACGGCC
>JAPKZE010000383.1 GCA_026393955.1 Candidatus Aminicenantota bacterium | reverse complement strand
TTCCAAGACGAATTTTCATTAAATAAACCGGAAAAGCAGGGTTTTTCCCCTATCACGTCAAGGCTCGCACAGGCCGTTTTGAAGGCCCTGCCTGAAGGCCTCGGCAGAAGGCCGATCGGGCGACCATTTTCGCAACCGGATCCCCACCAAAGTCAGGAAAAACCTTGGAAAATCCCGATCGATCTTGGAAAAAGACTGGGTTTTAAAAAGTGCTTGACAAGCCGTGTGTTATCTAGTATAGTTTAATACACATTATAGTGAGACACACATCATGACAAACAACGAACCCGATATCGGCAGCCTCGAAACGGAGATGAACCGGGGGTTCCTCCACATCCTCGTCCTGGCCCTGCTCGAAAAGGACATGTACGGCTATGCTATGGTCAAGCACATCGAGACGCTGGGCTACAAGGTCGAGGAGAACACCCTCTATCCCCTTCTCCGCCGGCTCGAGAAGAACGGCTGGATCGCGTCGAAGTGGAACCTGACCGAGGACAGGCCCCGCAAGTTCTACGCCATCACCGCGGCGGGCCGCGCCCTCCGGGCCAACCTTCTCGACGTCTGGAAGACCCAGAACCGCGTCCTCGAAAAGATCAACAAGGAGACATCCCATGTCTGACAAGCTCGAAGCCTATCTCGAAGAGATCAGCCACTTCCTCTCCGGCCGCGCCGAGCGCGAGGAGATCCTGTCCGAGATCCGCAGCCACATCCTGGAAAAGGCCGCCGAGGGGACCGGCGCGTCCGGGACGGCCGGGGCGCCGGGCGACGCCGCCGTCGACGAGGCCATCGCCGCCTTCGGCCCGGCCCGCAAGGTCGCCGAACGCTACGTCGACGACCGGCCCATCATCGCTCCGGCCTACAAGCGCTACCTCTTCCGCTACACGTCGATGCTGTTCGCCGTCCACGCGGCGCTGACCGTCATGGCCGTGGTCTTCAAGAAGGACTTCGTCATCTTCCCGTTCCTGTTCATGCCCAAGCTCGGCGTCATGGAAGCCCTGATGTACCTGCCGATGGCCTTCCTGGCCGACCTCGGCATCGTCGCGGTCGTGCTCTACTTCATCACCCAGAGCGGCAAGGACGTCAAGCTGCCCTGGCCGAAATTCGCCGTCGACCTCGACGAGGTCAAGCCCCCGAAGAAGAGCTTCTGGCTGAGCCGCGTCGCCACGGCCGTCGGGGCGGTCATCATGCTGGCCGTCACCGACTTCGCGCTCTATGTCTTCGCCCGGCACCGGACCATCTTCTTCGCCAACGCCGACTGGCACAACCTCCGGCCGCTGTTCATGCCGGCCCCCGGACGGCGCATCTCCCTCATCGTCATCGCCATGCTCGCGGCCTCGACCATGGCCCTCCTCGTCAAGCTCTTCACCCGCTCCCGCTGGGTCGACGTCGCGTCGAACGTCATCTCGCTCGGCCTCGTCGGCCTCCTTCTCCGCCAGCCCTTCGACGACCTCTTCGTCGCCGAGATCGCGGCCCGCTTCTCGCCCCGGATCGTCACCTGGGGGAAATATACGGTCCTCTTCACGCTCCTCTTCATCGCCCTGATGACCACCATCGAGCTGGTCAAGAGCATCGTCATCATCAGCCGGCGGAAACTGAATTCGGTGACACACAACTGAGAATTCCGCGTTGTTCAGCTCGTCCCTTTTCATGGAGGTGGCTCTTGACAAA
>JAPKZE010000265.1 GCA_026393955.1 Candidatus Aminicenantota bacterium | reverse complement strand
ATGGTCGCTTCGTAGACTCCGCTCCCTGCCGGCCCCCTCTCCAGCACGGGGATCTGCTAGGTCTGCTGGCTCACCCTGTCCCGGGAGGGACGAGGCAAATTCCCTCGCTGCCGCGAGAGAGATTCCGGAATGCTCCTTGGAGCGCCGATCCCGCGTCGCTTCTAACGGCCTTCTAAAAGGTGCTCGACGCATTCGAGCCAGAACGCGGCGTAGTCCTCCCAGAAGACGAAGTTGAGGCCCCAGTGCGGGGCGGGGTCGGACATGAAGGCCAGGACCCGGCCGCGGCCGCAGCTCCGGACGGCCAGCAGGGGGTCGCCCATGTCCCGGACCTCGAGCAGGACCCGGCCCTCGGGGATGGGGGTCGTCTTGTTGTAGCCCAGGATGGGCGGCATGGTCCGGAAGTTGACGGACTTGAAGAAGCGCTCGCCGGCCGCCGTCAGCTCGGCGTCGAAGCCCTCGGTGCTCTCCACGAGGTCCTCGTGGTCGAGGCAGCGGACGGGCAGGACCTCCCGGAGCCGTGTCCGGCCCCAGCCGCCCTTGCCCAGCTCGCCGGTGAAGGAGTACCAGCCGCCGAGGAACATGGCCGCTTTGCCGTCCTTGATGGCCTCGACGGTCAGGCGGATGCGGTCCGGATAGGTCAGGACGGCCGACCCGAACTTGTCCCGGTCGAAGAAGTTCGGAGCCAGCTGGAAGAGCTTGGCGTCGACGTCGCTGAAGACGAGGACGTCGTACTCGGCCAGGATGCGCTCGTAATCGCCCGGGGCGAGCCTGTTGTAGAAATCCCAGGCCGGCACGGATTCGACCTGGTGCTTCCCCGTCGATTCCAGGGCCTCCTTCAGCCATTTCCCGTAGTTGAAGATGTCGAGCCCCTTGGGAGAGTGATAGAACGGCGTTTCGGCGAAGACCGGCCCCGTCAGGACCGCCCAGTCGCCGACATAGTAGATCTTGGCCATTTCCGGGTCTCCTTCCGCAGGCCTAGGATAGCAGAGTTTGCCGGGCATAGGAAGCGCCTTCCGCAAGGTGTCCTCTCGGGGGGACAGGGCCTCGATTCCAGTTGACTTGCCCCCCGGATTCCGCTATTATTCCTCAGCAAATATCTCTATCACGGAAGTGAAACCACAATGATGACCATGCGCTTGCAGAGATTCGGCACGAAGAAGAAACCGACCTACCGGATCGTGGTGATGGACTCGAAGAGAGCCCGCCAGAGCCAGGCCCTGGACCTGCTCGGGACCTATAATCCGCTCGACGAACCCGCCGGCGTCAAGCTCGACCTCAAAAAAGCGAACGAATGGATCGCCAAGGGGTGCCGCCCGTCGAGCACGGTCCAATCCCTCCTGGACAGGCTCGCCAAACCCAAGAAACCCGCCCGTAGCGCGAAAGCATAAAGGAGATCACCGTGAAGGAACTCGTTGAGCTCATCGCCAAAGCGCTGGTCGACCAGCCGGACCGTGTGCAGGTTTCCCTGCTCGAGGGAGAACAGACCACCATCCTCGAACTCAAGGTCGCCCCGGAGGACCTTGGCAAGGTGATCGGTAAGCAGGGCCGGACGGCCCGGGCCATCCGGATCATCCTCGGCGCCGCGGGGATGAAGCTCAAGCGGCGCTTCAATCTCGAGATCATTGAAAAAGGCTGACCTCGTCGCCCTCGGCAAGGTCGCCCGGAGCCAGGGGCGCGACGGCCGGATCAAGCTCAGGCTCATCGAAAAAGGGCCCACCGGGTTCGGGGGCTCGACGGTGTTCATCCGGCGCGGGGAGGATTTCGAGGCCTTCGAGGTCGAAGCTCTGGTCCTCGACCGCAACGCCTACGTCCTGAAGCTCAAGGGCGTCGATACGCTGGCCGCGGCGGACGCCCTGGCCGGCTTGGACATATATGCCGCCGCGACGGACTTCCGGCGCCTCGGGCGGGACCTCTTCTACGACTTCCAGGTCATCGGGTGCCGGGTCCGGACCCGGGACGGGACCGAGATCGGGGAGGTCGCATCGGTCCTGGCCGCCGGCGGGCCGGTCGTGCTGGTCGTGCGGCGGGGGAGCGGGGATGTGTACGTCCCCTTCACCGAGGCCATCTGCGTGAAAGTGGACCCGGAGGCGCGCGAGGTCGTCATCGATCCGCCCGACGGTCTTTTGGACTTGAATGAGATTTGATATAATCACGATCTTCCCTGAGATGTTCGAGGGCGTCTTCTCGGGGGGGGTCGTCAAGAAGGCCTTGGACCGGGAGGTCGTCCGGATCGTGGTGCACGATTTGCGGAATTTCACCACGGACAAGCACCGCCAGGTGGACGATCGACCCTTCGGGGGCCTGGAAGGAATGGTTTTGAAGCCCGAGCCCGTCTTTCGCGCCGTCGAGGCCGTCCGCCAGGACGGGGGGAGCAAGGTCTACCTGCTCTCGCCCCAGGGCCGGACCCTCGACGCCGGGCTGGCCCGCGAGCTCGCCGCCGAACAGCAGGTCGTCCTGATCTGCGGGCGCTACGAGGGCGTGGACGAGCGCGTTGCCGAGCACCTCGCCGACGGCGAGATCTCGATCGGGGACTATGTCCTGTCGGGCGGGGAGCTGGCCGCGGCTGTGGTCGTGGACGCAGTGGCGCGCTTCGTGCCCGGGGTCGTCGGCAATGAGGGCTCGGTCCGCAACGATTCCTTCAGCGGCGGGATCCTGGACTATCCCCAGTACACGCGGCCGCGCGAGTTCCGCGGCCTGAAGGTCCCCGCCGTGCTCTTCTCGGGCGACCACAAGAAGATCGAGCGCTGGCGGCGGAAGAAAGCTTTGGAAAAAACGGCCCGGCGGAGGCCGGACCTTGTCGGGGCCGATACCCTGTCCCCGGAAGACCGGGATCTTCTGGAGGAAATCCCGAACGAAAGGAACAACGAATGAACGTCATCAACGCGATCGAGGATAAACAGCTCAAGAAGGACCTCGTGCCCTTCAACGTCGGCGATACCATCAAGGTCCACGTCATCATCCGGGAAGGCGACAAGGAACGCGTCCAGATCTTCCGCGGCGACGTCATCGCCAAGCGCGGCGGCAGCGTGAAGGCCACGTTCACCGTCCGCAAGGTCTCCTTCGGCATCGGGGTCGAGCGGGTCTTTCCCCTCCACTCCAAGATGATCAAGACGATCGAGGTCGTCCGCAAGGCCAGCGTCCGGCGGGCCAAGCTCTACTACCTGCGCGACCTCAAGGGCAAGAAGGCCCGGCTTAAAGAAGACCAGGGCTGATCCCAGCCTGGACCTTCAAGAAGTGGCCAGCCTCAGGCTCGAGAAAGAGCTCGCCCGGGGCGGCGCGCGGCGCATCGCCGGGATCGACGAGGTCGGCCGGGGGTCCCTGTTCGGACCCGTCGTGGCGGCCGCGGTCATCCTGCCCGCCGAGTGGCTCCTGCGCCGTCCGCCCGCCTGGGTCGGAGACGTCGACGATTCCAAGCTCGTCGCGCCGGCCCGCCGGGCCGAGTTGGCGGCCGCGCTTCTCCGCGAGGCCGCGGCGGTGGGCGTGGGACTGGCCTCGGCCACAGAGATCGATGCCCTGAACATCCACTGGGCCGCCCAGCTGGCCATGGTCCGGGCCGTCGAGAGCCTGCCCGATCCCCCCGACGTCCTCCTGGTTGACGGGTTCCAGATAAAAGATGTAAAGTACCGCCAGATGGGCATTCCGCGGGGGGACCGGACGAGCCGGTCGATCGCCGCGGCTTCCATCGTGGCCAAGGTCTTCCGGGACGGGCTCATGACGACCTTCGACGCCCTTTACGAAGGCTACGGGCTGGCCCGGAACAAGGGCTACGGGACCGAGGAGCACCTCCGGGCGTTGAGAGAGAAGGGGCCGACGGGCCTGCACCGGACCTCCTTCAAGCTCGGCTGAGGACGGGACGTCATGAGCGCGCGCAGCGACCGGGTCAGGATCATCGAACAGGCCGAGAAGTTCGTCCGGACCGGCCGGGTCCGCGACGCCATCGCCGAATACGAGAAGCTCGCGCTCGGCGACCCCCAGGATGTGGGCACCCTCAACATCATCGGCGACCTCTACATCCGCAGCGGGCAAAGCGACCGGGCCATCCGCTCCTTCCAGAAAGTCGCCGAGGAGTACGAGAAGCGGGGTCTGTTCTCCCAGGCCCTGGCCATCTGCAAGAAGATCCACAAGCTCAGCCCCGACAGCACGGATACGGCCCTCAAGCTCGGCGACCTCTACGCCCAGCAGGGCTTTGTCGCCGACGCCAAGACCGTCTACGCGTCGGTCGGGGGCCGGCTGGCCGGCGGCGGGAAGACCGCCGAGGCCATCGCCATCTTCGACAAGATCGTCAAGCTCGACCGCGAGGACCATGAAGCGCGCCAGGCCCTGGCCCGCCTCCACCGGCAAGCCGGCAACGCCGAAGCCGCCTTGGACCAGCTCAACGAGAGCGCCGAGGTCCACCTCGAGAAGGGCCAGTTCGACGCCGCCGCGGCCGTGCTCGCCGAGGCCCTGGCCCTACGGCCGGGCCACCCGCGCAGCATCGTCGGCCTGGTCGACGTCTACAAGAAGCAAAGCCAGCCCGGGCGGGCCGTCGAGCTGCTGGAGAAGGAGCTGGCCGCGGCCCCGGACAACATCCAGTTCCTCAACGTCCTCGGCAACCTCCACTTCGAGGCCGGCGACACCAAGCAGGCAGAAGAGATCTTCACCCGCATCGTCACCGGCCATCCGCTCAACGTCAACGCCCGGATCAAGCTGGGACGGATCCAGATCCTCAAGGACAAGCTCGATCAGGCCTACGAGCTGTTCGAGCCCCTCATCAACAATCTGGTCAAGAAGCACCGAGAGGAAAAGGCCATCGGGCTGCTCGGCCTCATCCTGGAGAGCCAGAAGCCCCATCTGCCCGCCCTCGAAAAGCTGGCCCTGATCTACAGGTCGAACAAGGAGGTCAAGAAGCTCGAGGTCGTGGACCGGGCCATCCTCGACGAGCTGCGCCGGCTCGGGGACCGGGAACGGATGGTCGGCATCTACGCCGAGCTCCTCGAGCTCCGCCCCGACGACGCGGAGCTGGCCCGCGAAGCCCGCTCCCTCCGGACCGATCTCAGGCTGCCCATCGAGGAGGTCAAGGAGGAGACCCCGGAGCTGTCGGAGAAGGACCGCGAGGCGATCCGCGAGGCCATGGGCCAGGCCGACCTCTACCTGCAGCAGGGGCTCGTCCGGATCGCCCGCCGGCTCCTCGAGAACCTCCGCTTCCGCTATCCCGAGGATCCGCAGATCCTCCGGAAGATCGCCGTCATCGACGAGGTCCGGACCCACATCGACGAGGACGAGATCCGGCGGCGCGTCGAGAAGACCACCGTGCTCGAGGCCCAGTACAAGGAACGCGCGGGCGGGAGGAAAACGGAGGAGAAGAAATCGGAGATCCTGAGGGAAGAGACGCCCCAGCCCGCGGCCCGGAAGACCGAGCCGCCGGCCCCCCCGGCCGTCCGGGAAGCGGAGCCGCGGCCGGCCGAGCCGCCCGTCGCGCCCCGAAAGGTCGAGGAGAAGCGGAAGCCGGCCGGCCTATTCAGGGCCGAGGTCCTCGAGGGCGAGAAGGTCAGCACGGCCGACATCTTCGCCGAGACGGACATCATCCCCTTCATCAGCGCCGAGACCGGGGAGCGGAGGTATCACGACCTTCGCGAGGCGGCCGCCGGGGAGCTCCGCTGGCTCGCCGCGGCCCGGTCCCGCCAGCTCCAGGGGGATATCTTCCCTCTCGAACGGGAGCTCACGGCGATCGTTTCCGAATTCCGGAAGGACCTGAAGACCCGGGGCCCGGTCGCCGACGCCGATGTCCACTACCAGCTCGGTCTGGCCTTCATGGGTCAGGGCCTCTTCGCCGAGGCCGTCGAGGAGTTGACCGAGGCGGCCAAGGACGGGACGCTGGCCCTCGCCAGCTACAGCCTCCTCAGCCAGTGCTACCGGCAGAAGCGGGATTTCGACGAGGCGGCGAAATGGCTGAAGACCGCCATGGCCGAAGCCAAGGCCGGCACCGAGCAGTACTACGCGCTCGTCTACGAGCTCGCGGAGATCGCCGAGGCCGCCGACGACAGGGACCGGTCCCTCGCGCTCTTCCGGGAGATCCGCGACTGGAATCCGGGCTTCCGGAACGTCGCCGCCCGGCTCGAGACCCTCGAGAAGAGCGCTTAGAACCCCAGGACGAGTCCGGTGCCCAGCCGGAGGTAGTCCGCGGCGAGCCCCTCGAAGACGTAGGTCGCCTCCACGATCAGCCGCAGGTTCCGGCGCAGGAGATAGCCGGTGTGGGCCGTGGCCGCCGTGTAGCGCAGCTCGACCTGGTCGGAATCCACCCAGTTGAAGAGGCCGGCGCCGTACCAGCGCCCGTCGTCCCCCTTGGGCCTGTAGATGAGCTCGGCGAAGCCGCCCCGGGTCGCGACCTTCTCGAGGGGCAGGATGGTGGCGAAGAAGGGGTTGGTGTCGCGGCGCTCGAGGTACTGGAGGTTGAGCTCGAAGGGCGCGAAGTTCACGGTCGCGTCGCCGCCGGCCATCCAAACGGAGTTGACGATCTCCTCCGGCTGCTCCTTGCCCGTGTAGCCGAAGGCCCCGACCCGCAGCGCCGGGACGACATCCTGTGAGACGCGGAGCATGAGGTTCTTGTATTTGTCCTGGTCGAAGTTGTTGAAGATGTTGCCCTCGCCGATGCCGTTGCCGTTGACGACCTCCAGGGTCACGTCCGTCCCGGTCCCGAAGCCGTAGGTCAGCATGAGGCCGCGGTCGTAGGTCAGATCGACCGTCGACGCCCCCGGCTTCGCGCCGTAGATGACATAGTCCTCGTAGGGCAGGCGGATCTCCCGCTTGAACAGCGGGTCGGCCACCTGGAACTGCCCGACGTAGAGGTCGAGGTCGCTGTGGAAAAGATCGTTGAACATGACGAAGGCGTCCTCGATCCCGGCGATCTCCCCCTTCTCGCTGAAGAAGAAATAGAAATAGTAAGCGACGTTCTTGAACAGCTCGCCGCCCGAGATGATCTTGAGGAGATGGGGCGCGGCGAAATCGACCGTCCGGCTGTCCTCGTTGTTGTAGTTGAGATAGCCCTCGAGCCGGAAGGCGATCGGGACATCGCGGAGCAGGGAGAGGAGAGGATCTCCCGTGTCGATGTTGTAGCGGGGTGTCGGCTTGTCCTTGATGACGAAGCCGTTCCCGGCGAACTCGTCTCCGTAGGGCTTGAGCTTGGGGAAGGGCGCGTGGCAGGTCTTGCAGCTCATGTTGTACTTGCGGGCGAAGGCCGGCATGGCCTGGAGGCTGCCGGCGGTGACCGCGGCGAGCAGGGTGGCGGCGAGAACGGCGCGCAGGACGCGTTTCATGATCGGCTCTCCTTTCTCCGGTCCCGTCAGTCGACGATCTTGACCGTCGTCGAGTGCCTGTTGACCTCGATGATCTCCGATTCGTCCGCCGGGACGCCCAGGAAATCGGCCGCCGGTTTGACCAGCTTCTGGTAGTTGAGGACGGCCGTGACCTTAAGCTCGCCGAGGGCCACCCCGTCCGGGAGGCGGAACGTGCAGGTCTCGAGCTTGGTCTCCCGGGGCCCGATCCGGTAGTCGGTACCGAGCGATTTCGTGTTCCACTGCTGGAGGGTCATCCGGCCCTGCGGGTCGAAATAGGCCATGCGGAAGATGCGGTCCCCGATGGGGATGCCGTCGCGTTGGATGCCCTTGAAGGCGGGGTCGTTCAGGGCGATGCCCATGTCCTGATAGGCCAGCGCGTCGGCGCCGATGGTGTACTCCTCGCCGGCGAAGCCCTTCTTGTCGACGGGCAGGTGGTAGACCGTGCCCTTGGCGTCGACGGCCTCGACGTGCATCCAGACGATGCGGTCCTCGACGGAACCGGAGGGGAACTTGTGGCCCGTCTTCTGGTTGAAGAGGGCGACGGTGAACCGGACCGGGTCGCCGGGCACGGCCTCGACGACGTCGGGATGGATGCGCAGCTCGATCGTGCCCCGGACCTTGCCCGGGTCGTGGGCGCCGTGGAAGAGGTGCTGGCGGGCGTCGGGATAGGTGTTGCCCATGGCCGCCGTCTTGCCCGGAGCGTAGGTCATGTGACAGTCGTGGCACTTGACGCCCTGCTTGGCGTACGGGCCCTCTTTCCACTCGAGGTGGGTCGACTTGACCCAGACCCCGTAGGGGCTCATCTCGTTGTGGCAGGTGCCGCAGAAATCCGCGCTGCCGAGGAAATCGGACTTGGACAGGCTGTGCTCCGGCGAGTTCTTGCCTTCGCGGGGGCCGTACTTGGTCTGGCCCGGCGATGAGACGAAGTTGAAGTTGTGGGGCGTGTCGCCCTGGAAGCCGGTGGCGGTGTGGCAGACCTCGCAGGAGACGGACTCGTTGGCCCGGCTGCCCTTGTCGGGATGGGGCGGCGGGACGTCCCCGGCCAGGAAGGCGATGGGGGCGTGGCAGCCGTTGCAGCCGGCCTTGACCCCGGCCACGACGCTGTCTTTCTCCGCGTGGGGCACGGCCAGCTTGAAATACTCGATCTCGTCCCAGTGGTGCGTGTAGGCTTGGGACATCATGGCCTGCTGCCACTGCCGGTAGATGTCGGTGTGACAGGCCGTGCCGCAGAACTGGGGCGTCTTGTAGTCGTCGTACTTGCGCGTGCCGAGCGCGGACTCGCCGGCCTTGGGCGCCTGGGCCACGGCCAGGCCCAGGAACAAGACGACGGCGCAGACGAGAACGATGGACAGCGCGGATCGCTTCACGGGGACCTCCTCCGGACGGGGCATCGTGCCCTCATTTTACCGGAAAACGGAGGTCAAAAAAAAGGGGGACACGTACCCAAGGTACGTGTCCCCTGTTTTGTTGCTAGTCGACGATCTTGGCCGAGATGATGAGGATGAGACCCTTGTCGCCGCCGTCGAGCTTGGAGACGCCGACGACCGTGCGGTCGCCCGATTTGATGTTGAGAGTGCTCTCGATCAAGGTGGTCACTTCGGTCTTGGCGACGGTCGGTCCCTCCTGGACGACGACCGCCACCTTAGGGTCCTTGACGGACTTTCCCCAGAGGTCGGTCAGCTTTTGAGCTACGCCTGCTTGGGTCA
>JAPKZE010000429.1 GCA_026393955.1 Candidatus Aminicenantota bacterium | reverse complement strand
CGATACGAATTTCGGAGAATTCGTTCATGTCCCGCAATTTGGTATCGTGTCCCGGAAATTCCGCCCCTGAACGAAGCAGATGAGGCCGGATCGGTTCGCCCGTAGGGCAAAAACGCCCAATAAGAAGAGAGAAGCAATTAGGGCGTTTTTGCGAATAGGTCAGGCTAGACGGACAGGGCGATGAGCAGCTGGGCCGGGAAATAGGTCGCCAGGACGAGGATCCTGGCCAGTCCGAACTTCTTGCCGAAGCGGTCGTAGGCCAGCACCGAATCCGAGACCAGGAATAGAACGGCCCCCAGGAAAGCCAGGAGCGGCCGCGTCCCGCCCAGATCCACGTACCGGCTGGCCGCGAATCCGGCCATGGCCGTGATGGCTCCGATGTAGACGAGGACGGCGAGCTTCATCGGACCGAGCCCCGGGGCCAGGATGAAGAACATCAGCAGGCCGAAGAAGATGAAGGGCAGGAACGTCCCCACCGAGACCGGATGCCCTGCCGCCGGCCGGAAGGCCAGGACGTAGAGGACCTGGGCCGCGAGGAAGGCGACCAGGCCGGCCGTGAACCACTTTTCGGGGAACATCAGGGCGATATCCCCGAGGAGCGAGCAGACGAGCCCGGCCAGGATGAGCGTCTTATAGACCGCCGGCACCGGGGTGGCGGCGAGCGCGGCCACGGCGATGATCAGGGCCGTGGCCAGGGGCTTGGCGACGTAATGGACGCGCTGGCGCCCTTTGGCTTGGGACCAGATGGCCAGGACCGCCGCGATGAGAACGCACACAGGGAGAATGAAAGTCCGGATCGTCTCGGCCATGGGTTATCTCCCTTCCTCTTTCTCTTTGCGAAGCCGCTCGCGGGCTTCCTCGAACATGGGCTCGGCGTAGGCGCTCGGCCAGGTCCGGTCCTCGAACGAGCGCTTCTCGACCATCTTCAGAAAGCCCTCGAAATCGTGGAAGTACGAGCCGTAGATATGGAAGCTGTCGCAGAGGTCGGCGTAGCGGCCGACCCGAACAGGGCGCCCCGTCCTTTCGGCGATGCGGCCGGCCACGACCCGCTGCAGGTCGGTCAGGGCGAAGACGTTCATGTAGGCGGCCTTGTAGGCGTCGCGCGACCGCCAGTGGGCGTTCATGTTGAGGACGAGCCCGCCGGCGTCGTCCTCGAGCGTCCGGAACCAGAGACGCTGCAGGCAAGGCGGATCCTCGGTCGGCCCGTCGAGCTTGGGGTTCCAGGTGATGGCCTGGGCCCGGCGGGTGTGGCCGGAGCGGGCCAGCCGGTCGACGACCGCGGCGATCTGGTCGACGGTCTCGCCCTCGATGTCGTAGGCGAACAGGCGCTTGTGGTAGGTGTAGGTCCACTTGCCATCTTCGGGGCAGATCCAATGGTCATGGACGCCGTCGACGACCTCCTGGCGGTAGACCTCGAGGTCCTCCAGGCCGCCGGGGAAGGCCCGGTGGATGCGCGGCTCGGCGAACGGGTCCTCGACCGTCCAGAGCATGGTGCAGTCCCGGCTCGGCGGGTCGCCCGGCTTGTCGTACTCGGTCTTGATGGCCACTCCTTCGCACCAGCAGGCGAGGACGGCCTTTTCCCAGGCCTCGGGGAGGGTGTGTCCGGTGACCGCCAGGGTCGGGATGTTTCCGTTCATGCTCTTACCTCGGTTGTCTCTCCCCGCTTTTACTATGCCGGGCGCGAAAACAGATGTCATCAGGCTTCACTATCGCCCGGCAAGTACTCGGAGAGCAATAGGTATTATACAGATCATTCTCTGCTCTCCGTAGTAACATACAGGGAGCGACCCGTCAACGGAGCGAAACTTGTCTATTTTCAGCGGTAGTTGAACAACAGGGCCCGATTGTATTAATTTGGCGGGCAGGGAGGCGGCCATGACCGAACCCGGCGCATATACGGCCTTTTACGAATCGCCCATCGGGACGATCGAGATCCAGGGCACGGAAGCGGGTGTCTCCGGCCTGAATTTCGTCGATATCAAGGAAGAGAAGACCGCCCGACGGCTGAAAGGCAGCCCGCCCGGACCGGTGGCCGACGCCTTGGCCCAGATCGAGGGCTACTTTCACGGCGACCGCAAGGAATTCACGGTCAAGCTCGATCTCCGGGGGACCCCGTTCCAGCAGAAGGTCTGGGCCAAGCTCCTCCGGGTCAAGTTCGGCCAGACGACGACCTACAAGGCCCTGGCCGTCGCCGTCGGAAACCCCGCCTCGACCCGGGCCGTCGGCGGGGCCAACCACAGCAACC
>JAPKZE010000447.1 GCA_026393955.1 Candidatus Aminicenantota bacterium | reverse complement strand
GGCTGGTTATCGGTCGACGATGTCGCCGCTTATCTGGGCATCAAGCGGGGGACGGTCTACAAGTGGATCGAACGGCACGGCCTGCCCGCCCGCAAGGTCGGCCGTCTGCTGAAGTTTCGCCGCCAGGACGTCGACCGCTGGATGGAGTCGCAAAGGTCCGGACGTGCGCCCATCGCGGCCGGAGATAGGTTCTTGGACCTGCTGCGCTCTGAGGCGCCGGAGATCAAGAAGCGTTTCGGCGTCAGGAAGATCGGCCTCTTCGGTTCAGCGGTCCGGGGCGAGGCACGTCCCGATTCCGATCTCGACATCCTCGTCGAGTTCGAGACGCCGACCTTTGACCGTTATATGGACCTCAAGTTCCATCTCGAGAGCCTGTTCGGCCGGCCTTGTGACCTCGTGCTCATCGACACCCTGAAGCAGGGCGTGCGGAGCAGGGCCCTCAGCGAGGCCATCTATGCCTAGGGAGCCGAGGGTTTACCTCGAAGACATCCTGGAGGCCGTCCGCCGCATCAAGTCCTATGCCGCCGGCCTGGACGAAGCGGCCTTCGCACGCAGTCCCATCACTATCGACGCCGTCGTGCGGAACCTCGAGATCATCGGCGAGGCGGCGGCACGCATCCCCGACGAGCTCAGATCCGGCGCCTCAGAGATCGAGTGGCGCAAGATCGTCGCCCTGCGGAACATCCTGGCCCACGAGTACTTCGGCGTCAATACCGCGATCCTCTGGGATGTCATCGCGACCAAGATCGATCCTCTCGAACGGGCCTGTCGCGGGATGCTCGAAGCGGCCGGGCGGTGAGCGTGAAGCGGAGGAGGCGCCTGCCGGCCTGCGGCCAGGCGGCGCTCGCGCTCTTGGTTGTCCTTTCCGCGAATTTGGCCGCGGCCCGGTTAGGCGTCGCCGGCGGGCAGGACCGGGCCTCCGTGGGCTTCATCGGCCGGGACCGCGTCATCGAGATGGCCGCGGCCGCCGATCCCTCCGTCGCGTCCTTCGAGCCTTCGCCGACGGCCCTGGCCTCGTTCGTCGCGCTGGTCGACCCGGTCCATGTCCGGATGTTCATCCGCCCGGCTCAGCCGGCCGACCTCGTGCTTGCCGCCCGGATCGGCAAGGCCGTCGAAGCTGCCGCCAACCCGGCCCTGTCCCTCGAGCTCGTCGCCGTCGCGGACGATCTGTCCGAGCCGAAGGCCCTGGTCGCCGAGAACTCCGTCACCGCGGTCCCGGAAATCATCGTCTACTGGATGAACGAGGAGGTGGGCCGGTTGCATCCCGAGGCCGGCGCCCCGGTGGAGACGGAGCTGGCCGACTTCATCTTCCAGGCCCGGGTCCAGATCGCCCAGGAGATGATCCTCGACCACGAGTTCTTCAAGTTCACCTTCCACAAGGACCTTCTCCCCCTCGACTGCAAGCGCTGCCACGGGCCGGATTAGCGCGGCTTCTTTCCGAACAGCTCCCGGGCCTCGCGGGCCTTCTCCGCGCCCCAGGCCCGCAGGCCGTCCCCGTGGAAGTAGAGGACGGGGATGACGACGAGGATGAGCAGCGTCGACGTCGTCAGGCCCCCGACCGTGCACAGGGCCAGCGACGACCAGATCTGACGTTTGTTGGCTTGCGCCCCGATGAGGAGAAGCGGCAGCATCCCAAAGACCGTGGTGGCGGTCGTCATGAAGATGGGCCGGACCCGGTCCTTGGTGCCTCGGACGACGGCCTCGAGGAGCTCCAGCCCCTGACGGCGCCGCAGTCCGATGTGGTCGACGAGCAGGATGGCGTTGTTGACGACGATGCCCGAAAGCAGGATGACCCCGATGTAGGCCGTCGGGTCGAACGGCGCCTTGGCCACGACGAAGGCGACAAAGACGCCGATGAGCGAGAGGGGCACGGCCAGCAGAATGAAAAAGGGCAGGATGAAGGACTCATAGAGCGCCGCCAGGATCATGAAAATGATGACCAGGGCGACGGCGATGGCGAAGTTGATCTGCTTCTGCTCCTCCTCGGTCACGTACCATTGCTCGTCGAGCGTCGCCGAGAAGCCCGGCGGGAGGTGGAGCGAGGCGAAGACCGTCTTGCGATAGCGCTCCTCGGCCTTGGACGGGCCGCGGAACTCCCACATGATCGTCTGCTGGAACTGCTGGTTCTCGCGGTCGATCGAGCCGGGGATGGGCGCCTCGGTGAAGGCGGCGATCTCGCCGATCCGGAGGTACTCGCCGCCGCGCGTCAGGATGAGGGACTCGCGGAGGCCGCGCATGTCGAGCGCCGCCGCGTCGGGGGACTTGACCGAGACGGCGATATCCTTGCCCTCCGTCCGGATCCGGGCCGGCTGCCCGAAAGTCCCCTGGATCATCGTCTGGAGGGCGAAGTAGAGGTAGGCCGGGTCGACGTCGTAGCGCTTGAGCGCCGCCTTGTCGATCTTGAGGATGTCCTCGACCGTGTCGCCCCGCCACCAGCCGTAGCGGCTGGAGACGGTCCGGACCTCCTTGATGCGCGGATTGCGCCGGAGGGTCTTCTCGAGGTCGCCCGTGATCTCCTTCAGCTTCCGGAGGTTGTAGCCGAAGAACTTGATGCGCGAGCTGTAGTAGGTGCCCGCGCCCATGCTCGACGCATAGGACTGCGGGTCGAACCCGGAGACGCTGATGTCGATGCCCGCGAACTGGGTGGCCAGCTGGATGAGCTCCTCCTTGAGGGCGTACGGGCGGTAAGATTTCTCGATCTCCGGCGGGAAGCCGATGAGGACCTGGGCGTTCTCGGGGAGGATGCGGACGTTCATCGAGGACCTGGGCGTTCTCGGGGAGGATGCGGACGTTCATCTCCTTCTCGAAGCCCTGGGCCATGACCTTCTCCTCGAAGGCCCGGATGGTCTCGTCGGTGCGGGCGATGTCCGTCCCGGGCGGCATGCCGACCCGGACGTAGAGGTACTCCTTCGAGTACCACGGATACCAGCGGCCGAGGGTGACCTCGGCCCGGAACCACTTGTAGGACCCGAAAAGAAGCGCCGCCACGACGAGGAGGAGCTCGACGGGATGGCGGATGAGGGCGCCGAGCGCCTTCTCGAAGCGGGGGCTCCGCCGCTCGCCGCCCGGCCCGGCCGTCCTCCTCTTCACGAGCAGGCGCGGGCTGAGCGCCGGGACGAGCGTGAAGGACACGAGGAGCGAGGCGGCCATGGCCGAGGCGATGACGATGGCCAACGGCAGGTAGTAGATCTTGAGCTTGCCCTGGAAGAAGGGGAAGCTGAAGAAAACAGCCATTGTGGTCAGGGTCGAAGCCAGGACGGCGATGAAGACCTCCTTCGGGCCTTGGATGGCCGCGTCGCGGGGCTCCATCCCGGCCTCGCGCAGGCGGAGGGTGTTCTCGAAGACGACGATGGAGTTGTCGACGAACATGCCGAAGCCGAGGGCCAGGGCGCCGAGGG
>JAPKZE010000055.1 GCA_026393955.1 Candidatus Aminicenantota bacterium | reverse complement strand
CGATCCGTTGCCCAGCGTGACGAGCACGCCGCCGGCGTTGAGGAACTCCTCGATCCGGGCCACGCCCGCCCAACCGATGCCCCCGGTGATGTCCGCCGAGGCGTCGGGAACGCCCAGGTTCGGCGTCTCCTTGGTCTTCTGGTAGGCCAGCGGCCCCCATTTCTTGTCGATGCCGTGGATCTGGTCCTGGAGGTCGAGCCAGTTGTCCCCGAAGACGATGACGTCGTACTTCTCGCGCAGCCGCCCGCCCCGGATGTCTTCGTCGCGGATGTAGGCGTACGGCACTTTCTCGCGGTCGAGGACGAGGCGGATCCAGCCGACCGTCTGCGTGTCGGCCCAGGAGTGCCAGACAGCCAGGCGCGGCAGCTTCGACTCGTGGCGCGCCACGTCGGGCGCGGCCGCGGCGCTCGCGACGTCGAGGGCCAGCTCGGCCGCCGCTTTCCCGAGCGCGTCCGCGAGCCCCTTCTGGTCGGCGATGATCCACGAGCCGGCCGGGTAGTCCTTGTCGCCAGCCTTGAAGGCCTTTTCGGCGATCTCGACCCGGAACGCCGCCAGCCGGGCCCGGAGCGCCAGCAGCCCCTCCTGGCCGGTGTCGCGGAGCAGGTAGACCGGCCCCGCCCCGTCGACCTTGCCCGTGACGGCGAAGCCCGGCGCGACCGGCGCCAGTGCCGCCTCGACGATCTTGGCGTCGTCGATGGGCTTGGCCTCCACGCCGAAGTGCAGCGGCAGCGACCAGGAGACATCGTCGTAGGGCTCGTAAACAGCGTCGGGCGGGAAGACCTGCGGGGTCAGGAGATCGACGGCGTAATTCCGGTAGGGCTGGTCGAGGCGCACGACGTACGTCCCGGCCGCGAACTCCCCCTCCGCGACCTTGAAGGGCGCCGTGGCCCGTCCGACCTCGATGCCTTGGGCCAAAAGCAGCCCGATCATCTCGGCGACACGCTTGCGGTCGCCCTGGTCCTCGGCGATGGCGAAGGCGAACGGCTTGCCCTTGACACCCTTCTGCCAGGAATTGTAGCTCTTGCGGTAGAAGTCGCGGAGCATCTCCCGGGCGTTCTTGGCTGTGTAGTCGAGGGCGGCCAGACAGCCGCTCTCCATGTAATTGGTGTTGTTGCGGAGCGACCACATGAACTTGCGCGGCGGCGGCATGGGCCGGTACCACTCCTGGCTGGTCACCGGGCGCCCGACGTAGCGCTCTTCTTCGGGCCGCAGGACCCGCTCGACGGTCTCGGCCGTGCCGTTGCCGTAGGTCTCGTAGCCGCGGCCGATGCTGTTGTGGTTGACGCCGATCGAGTCGAGAAAGACGTGCTGCCAGCCGTCGCTGAAGCCCCACGTCCAGACGCCTGGCATCCCGGCCGCCGTAAGGGCGCCGACCTCGGCCAGCGACATGGAGAACCACTCGCTGAGCAGGATGGGATCGAGGTTCTTGTTGAACGGCCCGGTCCCGTTCCAGGTCTGGAGGAGCGGGATGGACTCGTGGAGGTCGTGGACGACCGTCGGATGATAGTCGAAGAACATCCTGGCCACGGCCTTCGAGGCCTGGAGGTCCATCTGGTGGGCGTCGCGGTTGTTGTCATGGAAGACATAGTGGCCCCAGTAGGGCGGCGAGTCCGGGGGCAGGTTGTCGAAGTCGGTCTTGCCCTTGAGGTTGCGGTAGAACCAGTCGACCTCCTTGTCGCGGCCGTCGGGCTCGGAGCAGGGGTTGATGAGGACGAGGACCCCGCTGCGGATCTTCTGGATCATGGGTTGGTCGGAGACGGCCAGGCGGTAGGCCAGCTCCATGACCATCTCGGCCGAGCCGGTCTCCGTCGAGTGGAGGGCGGCGTTGAAGAAGAAAACCGGCCGGCCCGAGGCAATGAGCGCCTCGGCGGCCTCGGGCGTCGTCTTGCGGGGGTCAGCCAGGGCGGCGGTCGCGGCCTTGAGCCGGTCGAGGTCGCGGATCCCGGCTTCGTCGGCCACGGCCACCAGCAGGATGTCGCGCCCCTCCTCGCTCTTGCCGATCGTCTCGATGCGGACGCGGGGCGAGGTCTCGGCCAGCTTGCGGAAGTAGCCGTAGATCTGGGATGTCGACGACAGCTCGCCGGCGGCACCGACGACGTGGCCGAGATATTCCGTGGGCGACGGCACCGTGTCCGAGTCGGGCAGGTAGGCCACCCAGGGGTTGCCGAAGCGGGCTTCGGTCGTGAACTTGGCGATGGCCTCGACCGATCCCGGCTCGACCCTATCCGGAGCGTACGGATTTTTGACGGGCGCTGGCGGGGCCTGGGGCGTCTGGGCCGCGGCCGCGAGGAGAATAAGGAGCAACGGAAGGATCGCGAGGGTTCTTTTCACGGGCTGCCTCCTGTCCGGCTTGGCCGGTGCCCTAGGTTAGCAAATTCGGCAAGATGGGGTCAAACCTTAATTCTTATAATTTCTGAAGGGACCTGACTTCCCGCGATCGTGAGGTCGATCGGCAATTATAAGAATTAAGGTTTGACCCCTTCCGGTTCTACTTTATAATAAGCCGATGTCGTTCCGAAGGAGGCTCCGCCGATGAAACGAACGGCCCTCGTCCTCAGCCTGATCCTGGTCCTCTCCGCCACGGCGCTCGCCGCCGAATCGGCGGTCGTCCTCACGCCTAAGCCCGGGCCCGAGCCGCGCATCAACGGTGCCCGCATCTTCGGCGTCCGCCCCGGCTCGCCCTTCCTCTTCACCATCCCGGTGACCGGCGACCGTCCCGTCACCTACGGCGTCGAAGGACTGCCCGAGGGCCTGATGCTCGACACGGCCACGGGGCGGATCACGGGCTCGCTCGCCGCGCCCGGCGTCCACGGCGTCACCTTCACCGCCGCCAACGCCCGCGGCACCGTCTCGCGGCCGTTCACGATCGTCTGCGGCGACACCCTGGCCCTGACCCCGCACATGGGCTGGAACAGCTGGTACGTCTGGGAGAACCACGTCACCGACGCCATCATGCGCGCGGCCGCCGACGCCATGGTCTCGAGCGGCATGGCCGACCACGGCTACCAGTACGTCAACATCGACGACTGCTGGTCGATCCGCCCCGACGCCAAGGACGCCTCCCTCCTCGGCGAGGCCCGCGACGCCCGCGGCATGGTCAACTCGAACGGCCGCTTCCCCGACATGAAGGCCCTGACCGACTACATCCACGCCAAAGGCCTCAAGGCCGGCATCTACACCTCGCCCGGGCCGTACACCTGCGCCGGCCACGTCGCCGCGTATCAGCACGAGGAGCTCGACGTCAAGCGCTTCGTCGAGTGGGGCTACGATTTCCTGAAGTACGACTGGTGCTCCTACAACGGCGTGGCCAAGGACAAGAGCGTCTAGGAGCTTCAGAAGCCCTACCGGCTCATCAGCGGCATCCTGGCCGCCCAGCCGCGCGACATCGTCCTCAACCTCTGCCAGTACGGCATGGGCAACGTCTGGGAGTGGGGCGCCGCGGTCGGCGGCAACAGCTGGCGCACCGCCGGCGATCTGGGCGGCTCCTTCGA
>JAPKZE010000065.1 GCA_026393955.1 Candidatus Aminicenantota bacterium | reverse complement strand
TAGGGCAGGAAGGCCGCCTGCTGGGCCTTGTTGAAGCGGTGGATCTCGTCGATGAACAGGATCATGGGCTTGCCGAAGAGCTTTCTCTGCTGTTCGGCCCGGACCATGAACTCCTTGACCTCTTTGATCCCGGAGAGAACGGCGCTGAAGAGCTCGAACGGGAGATCGAAGTGGCGGGCCAGCATCATGCCCAGGGTGGTCTTGCCCGATCCCGGCGGGCCCCAGAAGATGATGGAGACGACGCGGCCGGACTCGATGAGCTCGGCCAGGAGCTTGCCCTTGCCGAGGATGTGGTCCTGGCCGTAGACGCGCTCGAAGGTCCGCGGCCTCATCCGCTCGGCGAGCGGAGTGTGGGACCCCTGGTCCCGGTCCTTTCGCTTCGCGTCGACGGGGGTCATCGTTCCCGGATTATATCACAAGAGCCGGAGGGCCGGCCCGGCCGCCGCCTTGACCGGCACCCCGGGAAAGTGCTAAATTTGCTGTCCGATACCGTGAAGAAAGAATCTGGCCCGCCCAAGCTGTTCAAGGACGAGAAGTCCCGGACGAAGCTCGTCTACAAGCTCGACGAGGTCAGCCGCCTGACCGGCGTCGACACGGCCACGCTGGCCTCGTGGGAGGAGGAATTCCCCTTCCTCGCGGCCGGACTGACGGGGAGCGGCGAGAAATTCTTCCGCCAGCAGGACGTGGCCATCATCGCCCGGATCAGGGAGCTCATGGCCGCGAAGACGCTGACCATGGCCGGGATCAAGCGGCGCATCGAGGACGAATTCGGCCTGGCCCGGTCCTCCCCCGTCCATCCGGAGAGGCTCCGCAAGGCCCTGAACAACGTCCGCGACGAGCTTCAGGACATCGTCTCCGTTCTCGACGGCGGGCGGAAAAAAAAGCCCTGAAAAATCCCCGATATCTGGTATAATGATGGGCCTTGGTCCGGGACGTGGCGCAGCCTGGTAGCGCACATGCTTGGGGTGCATGGGGTCGGCGGTTCAAATCCGCCCGTCCCGACCACTTTCTTCTAACCGGAGTCGCCCTCATGAAGATCGCCGTATGCGGCATCGCCTGCGAAGCCTGTCCCCGCATGGTCCGCGGCCTTTGCCCGAACGGCGAGGCCGGCTGCCGGCCCAAGGAAAATCCTTTCTGCGCCATCGCCACCTGTGCCCTTCACAAAGGCGTGGCCCTCTGCTTCCTATGCCCCGAATTCCCCTGCGAGACGACGAAGAAGGGCCCCATCGCCTTCGGCTATTGCCAATACATCTCGGGGAAGAACTGATCCGACCGGGAGGTTCCCATGTCCGCCATGATGAAAGAGAAGAGCAACGAAGACCTCAAGGCCCGGGCCATCGCCCTGGCCGGACTCGTCAATTACCAAGACGGCGCCGTCGTCAGCCGCGAGGTCGTCAGCCAGCCGACGGGCACGGTGACGGCGTTCGCGTTCGACGCCGGCGAACAGCTCAGTGAGCATACGGCCCCCTTCGACGCCATGGCCATCGACCTCGACGGCGAGGCCGATATTACGATCGGCGGCAAGGTCAACCGGGTCAAACCGGGCGAAATGATCATCATGCCGGCGGCCGTGCCCCACGCCCTGAAGGCCGTGACGCGCTTCAAGATGCTCCTGGTCATGATCAAGAAGCCGGCGTGAAGACGACCCGCCCCATCATCCTTCTGACCAACGACGACGGCTTCTACAGGGAGACCATCCAGGTCCTGTTCCGGGCGCTGGCGGCGCTCGGACGGACCTATGTCGTCGCCCCGGACCGGGAGCGGAGCGCCTGCTCTCTGGCCGTCACCCTGCGGCGGCCGCTCCGCGTCCAGGCCGTCAAGCCGCGCGTCTGGGCCGTCGAAGGGACGCCCGTCGACTGCATCTACTTCGCGCTCCAGAAGTTCCTGCCCCGTCGCCCCGACCTCATCATCTCCGGCATGAACCCCGGCCCGAACCTCGGCCAGCAGGACATCAACTACTCGGGCACCGTCGCCGGGGCCATCCAAGGGACCTTTCACGGCATCCCCTCCATGGCCGTCTCGCTGCTGCCCGACGACCGCGGCCGCTTCGACCTGAAGGCCGCGGCGGCCATCGTCCGGACGATCGCCGCCGACATCCTGGCCCACGGCCTGCCGCCGGGGACCGCCCTTAACGTCAACATCCCGCCGGCCCCCCGCAAAGGCGTCAAGATCACGCGCCTGGGCTGGAAGTTCTACGATCCCGAGATCATCGAGAAGACCGATCCCCGCGACTCGACGTATTATTGGATCGGCACGGGGACGCCGCGCCGCGTCGGCGACGCCGGGACCGACGTCATGGCCGCCCACGACGGCTACATCTCCCTGACCCCCCTCCACACCGACATGACCGCCCACCAGGCCCTGGGTTCGCCGAAGCTGCGGCGGATCGCCCGGTCCCTCCGCCCGGTCCGGTCCTAGAGATCGCAGCCGGGAGGCGGGCTTTTTTTCGACTTCCTGTGCCTGACGTACTCGACCGCGATGGGGACGGTCGAGATGCCGATGATCACCAGAACGGCGATGGAATAGTTGTTCTTGACGACGGGGATAGTGCCGAAGAAGTAGCCGGCCCCGGTGAGCAGGAGGACCCAGCTGATCCCGCCGATGACGTTAAAGGCCAGGAAACGGCCATAGGACATGCGGCCGACGCCCGCGACGAACGGGGCGAACGACCGGATGATCGGCACGAAGCGGGCGATAATGATGGTCTTGCCTCCGTGCTTCTCGTAGAAGGCGTGGGTCCGATCGAGGTATTCCTTCTTGAAGAACCGGGCGTCCTCCCGGCAGAAGACCTTCGGGCCGACGTGGTGCCCGACCCAGTAGTTGACCGTGTCGCCGATGATGGCCGCCGCGGACAGGCCCAGGATGAGCCAGCCGATCTTGAGGGCCTTCAAGGCGGCGAAGGTCCCGGCCGCGAAGAGCAGGGAGTCGCCCGGGAGGAACGGCATGACGACGAAGCCCGTCTCGACGAAGATGACCGCGAAGAGGATGCCGTAGGTCCAGAGGCCGTACTGCTGGATGATCCCGCTGAGGTACCTGTCGAGGTGCAGGACGATGTCGATGATCTTCTTAAGGAATTCCATCGGCCACGTAATATACCATAACAATGGGGTCGGACCACAGCATATCGTTTCTAATCAGTCAATTAACCGGTAGAATCG
>JAPKZE010000276.1 GCA_026393955.1 Candidatus Aminicenantota bacterium | reverse complement strand
CAGCGGGTAGATCTGCTCCTCGGCCTGCCACTCGTAGACCGATCCGTCCGCGCGCCGCAGGCAGTTCAGGTGGACGACCCAGGCCAGCTGGCGGAAGGGCATGTGGCTGAAGGCCCGGCGGATGGCCAGGACCTCGGCCTCTTTGCGCGGGTCCCAGAACCTGAAATAGCGCGAAAAGAGGACGGCGTTATGGAAATAGGCCGGGAAGGCCAGCAGGCAATCCTTGTGCGTCAGGCGCCCGACGTAGATGAACAGGGGCATGACCTTCGACCGCATGCTCAGGCCGGGCCGGGACTGACCCGGCAGGGGCGAGAACGGCTCGCCCCGCTTGATGAGCGGGTTCTGAAGGGTCAGCCACTCGAAGGACAGGGACCTCTGCGGCGACAAGGCCGGCAGGCCTTTCACGGTCTCCCGGGGAACGAAATCGCACTCCTTGACCTTGATGTCGACGATGATGTTCTCCGGCCCGGGCTCACGGAGGAAGATCCGGAGCCGCTGGAGCGGATAGTCGGACGAATCGAGCTCGTAGGCCAGGGGCCAGAGGAAGCGCTTGCGGGCCTCCTTGAGCAGGCCCTTCTTGTTGAGGACGGCCATGACCTCGTTGGCGGAGTAGCGCCCGAGGAACAGCGAGCTGCCCTTCTTGATGTGGAGCTCGGAGAAGATCTCGCCCTCGTCGACGAGCGGCGTGTCTTTCCAGAAAGGGTCCGCCCCGCCCCCGGCTTTCTTCATGAGCCCATTTTAAGGGAACGGGTCGCGCCGGGCAAGCGGGGTTTCGGCGTCCGCGGAGAGGCCTCGGCTTTTACGGCCGCTGGATCGTCCGCGGCGGTCTCCGGCGGCAGCGGCGAGAACAGGGCCAGGACATCGTCGCCGAGCGTCACCCGCCGCTCGAGCTTGAAGTCGCCGAGCCGGGGCTTGATCTTGAAAAAGTGGCGGAGGACGATGAGCCCGTCCGGCTTGAGCAGGCCGCGCTTGCGGATGACCCTGAGCGGGTTCCTCTCCTCGAGCAGGCGGTAAGGCGGGTCGAGGAAGATGACGTCGAACCGGACGCCCTGCTTGGCCAGGTCGATGACGGCCCGGTTGAACTCCCGGTGGAGCACGACGGACTGCTCCTCGGCCCCGCACTTGGCCACGTTCTGCCGGATGATCTTGACGGACGGCTGATATTCGTCGACGAAGACGCACTTCGCAGCGCCGCGGCTCAGGGCCTCGAGGCCGATCGAACCCGTGCCCGAAAAGCCGTCCAGGCAGACGGCGCCGCGAAGACGGTCGCCGAGGATACTGAACAGGGCGCCTTTGACCTTGTCCTGCATGGGCCGGACCGAAGTGCTGGGCACGAGCTTGAGGCGGCGCCCCTTGTAGATGCCGGTGATGATCCTGATCATGTCAGTAGATGACGACGACCTGGCCGGGCCGGCTCTCGAGCCGGAGGACGCCGCGGGGCAGGTCGTACCAATCCTTGAGGCTCGTCGGCTCGAGGCCCTGGAGCTTCGCGACGACGCCGATGATGATGTCGACGAAGGCCGGCGAGATGGCCTGCGTGCCGAGGTAGAGGGTGTCCATGTTGATCCGGATCTTGCCCTCCTTCGTCTCGACGCGTGCGGCGAAGAGCAGGTCCTGCTTCTGCGGCACGAGCCCCGAGGCCTGGGGCTTGCCGAGGTCGACGGCGACGCGGCCCTCGATCCTGTCGCCGGCCAGGAGCTTCAGGACGACCGCCTTGACGTAGGGGTCGCCTTCGTCCTCGAGCCGGCAGGCGGCGTAGGCGTTGAGCTCGGCCTCGCTGAAGGTCAGACGGCGCGAGCCCGGGGCGGGCCCGGACCCGCCCGGGCCGGCCAGGCGGGAGCGGACGTATCCGGCCCTGATGTCCTCCAGGGCGGCGAAGAGGCCGGCGGCCTTGGCCCTGACCTCGGGCGGGACCCCGACAGGGGCAGGGGCCGCCGTCACAGCGAGGGCGGCGACGGTCAGGACCGTGAGGACCGCGGGACGGAGGGCGCGCGTTCGTATCATCGAGCTGAGCTTCCGCCCTTATGTTAGCAGATTGGGGGAGAGGAAGAAACCGGGGGAAGAGCGAAGTCAGTAATGGGAGAGCGTGCCGTCCTTCTTGGCCTTGCGAACGGCCAGCCGGAAGGCGACCAGGCTCAGGGGCAGGAGGATGGCGTCGAACGCCGCCAGGGCGGCGACGTCGGGCAGGACCTCGGAGAACGGGGCCGAAGCCAGGAGGCATTTCCTCATGCCGTCGAGGGCGTAGGTGACGGGCAGGAGCGAGGAGACCCAGCGGATCCAGGACGGCAGCAGCGCGACGGGAAAGACGACGCCGCCGAGCAGGCCCGAGACCGTGCCCAGGACCCAGCTGAAGGGATTGCCGGTCTTGTAGACGAGGATGAAGCTGGCCGAAAGGACGCCGACGCTGAGGAAGCATACGACGGTCAGAAGGCCGACCGCCGCGACACCCGGGAGGTTGATCCGGCCCAGGCTCAGGCCGAAGAACGCCAAGGCGACCCCGAGATGGAGCGCCGTGCGGAAGACTTGGAAGAGCAGCGAATAGAGCGACGAGCCGAACAGGATGGCCGGGACCGGCAGCGGGGTCACCAGCAGGGCTTCGAGGGTGCCGGAGAGCTGGGCGCTGCGCACGACCGAGGCCAGTCCCTCCTGGAACATGCCCAGGAGCCCGGCAAAGGCGACCCCGACGACGGCGAACGAAAAGTAGTCGCCGCCGAAGGGGCCGAGCGACGGCGTGCCGGACGGCACGAGCTTGGCCACGAAGTAGAAGGTCGCCGACGACAGGAAGATGCCGATGATGGACGATACAAACGAGAACTTGTAGGTCAGGGCCTCGCGCAGGTCGCGCCGGAGGAACGCGGCCGGGACCGCGGCGCCCGATCCCATCCGCCGCCGCTCCCCTCTCACGGCGTCCCTCCCGACTTGTCCGCGACGACCGGGTCGCAGGCTTCCAGCCCCGCGGCCTCCGCGGGGTCCGCGACAACCGGGTTGCCGACGGCCTGCTCGTAAGCCCGGCGCAGGGCCGCGCGCCCGCCACCCGCCAGAGACGCGGCCGGGCCGCTCAGGCGGATGCGGCCACGGTCGATGACGGCGATGTCGTCGGCGCAGTCGGCGGCTTCGCCGAGGTCGTGGGTGGCCCAGAGGACGGTCTTGCCCTGACGCCCGGCCAGCTCGCTCCGGAGGAACGACCGGATGCGGTCGGCGGCCTGGGGGTCGAGCGACCGCGTCGGCTCGTCGACGAGCAGAATGGCCGCGTCGGCGAGCAGGGCCCGGGCGAAGGCGAGCATCTGCCGCATGCCCGTCGAATAGCCGTTGAAGCGCAGGTCGGCCGCCTCGTCGAGCCCCGCCAGCCGAAGGAGCTCGCTCACTCTCCGGTCCCTGTCCCCGCCACGCAGGCCGTACAGGGCGGCGAAGAACTCGAGGTTCTGCCGCCCGGTCAGGCGCCAGTAGAAGCTCCTCTCGTCGCCGACGGCGAATCCGGCGGCAGCCTTGGCCCGCCCCGGCTCGCGGGCGACGTCATGGCCCTCGACCAGGGCCCGCCCCCCGTCCGGCAGGACGAGTGTCGCCAGGATCTTGAGGAGCGTCGTCTTGCCCGCTCCGTTCGGCCCGAGGAGACAGAAGACGCGGCCGCGGCCGACCTCGAGGTCGAGCCCGTCGAGGGCGGTCACGCTGCGCCGGTCGAAGGGCCTGAGGGCGAGCTCCCGAAAGCCGCGGACGACGGGATACCTCTTGACCAGGCGTTCGACGAAGAGGGCGGGCGTTCCGCTCATCTCGGATCCACGAGCCGGCGCGCCGCGGTCAGGGCCGGCCTCAAGAGTCTCTCGATGTACCGCCCGTAGAGGCGCGGCGAATCGGCGGCGACGCCGGTCGCCGCCGCGAGCCAGTCCCTGGGGGGAAAGAAGATCTGGCCGATGGTCCGCGCGGCCAGCCCGAGGTCGCGCCTCTCCCAGAGCGAGATGATCGAAGGCATGTAATAGGGCCAGGGCATGGCGTCCCGCCGGGCGGCCGTCGAGGCCTCGGGCCAGAGCAGGCGCAGGCCGGCCGATTCGACCGGCCCCGGCCGGAGATCATCCCTCGGGCCGGCCGGGACGGATCCGGGCCAAAGCGTGGCCGCGAGATGGAGCCCGTAGAAGACGGGCCCTCTGATCCGCTCGTCGCGGGCGATGCGGCAGACCCAATCCCAGTCGAGCCCGGGCCGGCCGGCCAGCCGGGCGATGTCGGCGAGCCAGATGAGGCGGTCATAGGAGTGCTGCTGGGCGTGGACGCAGAGGTAGCAGAGCTCGTTCTCCGCCGGGAGCACCATCGCTTCGGTGCCGCGGACCTGCAGCCGGCCCGCGGACGACCAGAAACCGTCCTCGCCCCGGGTCGGGAAATGCAGGCCGAGGGGGTGGGCGTGGAACTCGAGGAAGAGCGGCCCTTTCTTGAAATACGGCGAGTAGGTCCAGTCGAGAGCGGGGCCCGCCGCGCCCGCGGCGACCGGAGCCGCGCCGCCGGCTTCGACGAAGCCGAGGCCGGCCAGGAGTCGCCTCACGCCGGCCCAATCGGCGGGGTGGACGATGAGGTCCACGTCCCAGAAGGGGCGGAGGGCGATGTCGGGGTAGACGTCGAGGGCCAGCCGGCCGCCCTTGGTCAGGGCGGCTCGGAGCCCGGACCGGCGGAGGGACTCGAGAAATACCTCCAGCTCGCGATAGATGTGGGTCGCCCGGGCCAGGTTCCGCAGGAACGCCAGGCGAAGACTCTCCAGGACGGAGCCCGGCACGGCGCCGGGAACTTCACGAAGCGTCCAATAGAGAAGCGGAGCGATGCCTTCCCGCCCGGCCTTTTCGAGGGCCCCGTCCCAATCGCGGACGGCGCCGGCGAGACGGAGGGTCTCCCCGTCTCCGCCCGGCTCCGAACCGGGACGGCAGCAGAGGACGAACAGATGTGAGGGATACAAAATTCGGGAACGGCCGGCGTTACTTGATCTTGTAGGGCGAGACCACTTCCTCGAAATGAGCGGACAGCGGCACGGCCCCGGCCACGATGGCCGCAATGCCCAGCGGCGCCAGGAAGAAGGGCGGGATGCCGCGCTTGCAGACGATGTAGACGAAGTCGCCCTCGACGCAAGCTTTGGAGGCCTTGACCACGGCCGTGTAGCCGGACGTGACCCGGTCGGCCTTGGCCCCGTAGGCCGACAGCTTGTTCAGGTCCTGGTAGAAATCGGTGACCTGGCCCTTGACGTGGATCCGGTCCTCCTTCTGGACGAGCCCGATCTCGACGAAGACCTCGGCCTCCTGGGCATCGGGATCGTACTTGACGACCTTGCCGATGTAGGCCTCGCCCTTGTACCGCTGTTCCTTGATGACGGCCTCGGCCGCCGAAGCGGAGATGGCGTCATAGGGATTCAGGGCGATCGTGAGCTTGGAGGTCTGCTGGGCCGCAACCCCGAAGAAGTCCTGGGAGTTGTAGTTCCCCGCCGTCGACTTCACGCCGATGGCGTAGATCCCGACGTCGAGCCCGGCGAGCCTGAACACGCCTAGATCGTCGGACCCGTCGGATTCGGTCACGGCGCCCGTGCTCACGTTCTTGACCACGACGACCGCCCCTGCGACGGGGGTCGAGCCGTCCCGGCCGAAGACGAATCCGACAAGGTTCCCCTTGTTCGGAGTCTGGGCGAACGAGCCCGGTGAAGAAAAGACGAGGACCAGCGCCACCGCTAATCCCCATGAGACGACACCCTTGGCACCGTGCCTCATGGGCTTCCTCCTTGGCGATAAATATGATAAGCGCCCTGTCCTGGGCTTGTCAAGCGCCATTAAGTAATACATAGACATTCAGATAGACCGGTCAGAGCGGGTCCCCGCCGGCCAGGGTGATCCGGTCCAGCCTGACCGCGTCGCTGACGGCGGCGATCTCGAGAGAGAATCGGACCGGACCGGGACCGACGGCGAGCTCGATCGAGCCGGTGTCCCCCATTCCTTCCCAGGCGACACGCCCGTCGACCAGGATGGTGACGAGCGGTGGCCGGCCGGGGGTGGCCGGAGCGAGCTCCAGCCGGACCTTCAGCGGCCCGCCCGCCCGGAGGAACGTGGACTCGAACGACCCGCCCTTGGCGACGATGCGACCTCCGAGATCGGTCACTGCCGGACTGGTCAGGCGGCCGATGGCCAGGCGGACCTCGGCGGCCCTGGTTTCGTCGCTCAGTCGGCCGTAGCAGTGTTCGAGGCCGATCAGGACGTCGAGGTCGTCGGGCGCGACCTCCAGGGCCATCCGGTAGTACCGTTCCGCTTCGTAGAGGCTGTCGAGCTTGAGGTTGGCTTCGCCGATCAGACGGAGGATGGCGGCGTAGCTCGGCCGCCCGGACGGGGCGATGACGAGAGAGCTCGACGAAAGCAGGCTTCCCACCCGGGCGATGTCGCGATAGCGGTTGAGCTTGAAATCGACGGCCATTCGGAAGGCCAGGGTATGGAGGTCCTTGAACGGCGAGTCCGTTCCGGCTTCGACGGCCAGGCCCCTGTCCTTGATGAAGGTCTCGAATTCGCCCAGGGCCGTGAAATCGTCCTCCAGCGCGATGTAGGCGGCGATCACCCCGTCGCCGTCCGCGAGGGACCGGGTCTCCTCGATCCTGTTCATGGCCAGCAGACGGTGCGCGGCCGTGAGGAGCGCCTTGTGCTCCTTGGGATCGAAAAGATCCCGCCCAACGAGCGCTTGATAGAAGCGGACCGCACCGAGGGCCTCGAGAGCGGCCGTGCAGCGGGCCGAGGAGTCGGCCGTCCGGAACGACTCGGCGTCCCGCCGGGCCTGATCGAGCTCCGTCCGGGCCCGGGCGACGTCCATCGCTTCGGCCCTGGCCAGGGCGGATCTCCGGGCCTCGAGGGAGAGGGCCCGCTCGCCGAGGAACCGGGCATAGGTCCTCAGCGAAGCGGAGTCGTCGGGCAGGACCCGGTCGATCAGAGCCTGGTCGCGGCCGGCGAGGTTCCAGGCCTCGAGGAAGTCGGCCAGCCGCTCCTCGCCTTTGCCGGACAGGGCCCCTTTCAGGAGGCCGGCCACGAAATCCTTTTCCTCCGCGGCCAGCCCATCCCAGCGGCCGAGCAGGACCTTACCGGCATCGTAGTGCATCTGGCTGCTGTGGCCGGTGAGCTCGGCGGCCCGCTTGTACTCTTCGAAATAGCCGAGCGGGACCGGCAGTCCCAGATAGCTCATATAGAGGAGGGTCTGGGCCAGCTCGAAGTGGGCCGAAGACGAAGCGGGATCGAGCCGGAGCGAACGGAGGAACGCGGCGACGGACAGCTCGAACGAGCGGTCGCGCCTGGCCGGGTCGCCCAGGGCTTCGGCGCCCCGGCTGAAGTAGGCCCGGCCGAGCTCGAGCGAGACTTCATCGTTCCAGGGGAAGACCTTTTCGGCCCGGAGGAGAAGACGGATCTTGGCTTCCGGGTCGTTTTCGACCGCCCTGGCCCGCCAGCCGAGCCGGGCGTTCCAGGCGACCACGGCCTGGACGAGGACGAGGACCGCCAGTCCGGCGATCGTCAGGATCTTTTTCTTCAAGAGGGACCTCAGCTTTTCCGATAGTAGGCCATGACCAGGGTCGCGCACAGGACCACGGTGAACAGAACCATGTTGGCCGGGATGTGCAGATTGAAATCGGTGACGGCATGGAGACCCATGCCGGCCAGCGAGACGATGCCGCCCAGGGCCAGCGCCCGGGCCTGGGCGTTCCGTCGTCCGCGCCAGGCCCGATAGGCCGAGACGCCGATGTAGAGGACGATCCCGAAGAGCAGGACGGCGCCGGCGGCGCCGAGCTCGGCGGCGTACTCCAGATAATCGTTGTGGGCGTGGACGAGCCGCATCTCCGACAGGCTGGCCTCTTCGTAGGCCCCGTAGGCCGCGGCGAACGTCCCCAGCCCCGTCCCGAAGAGCGGGAAGTCGCCGATGATCTCGACGGTGTTGGCCCAGTACTGCGGCCGGTCCTCGCGCAGGAGGTTGTCGAGGGCGAAGCGCCGGACGGTCGACCCGACCCCGACCGAGACGGCCAGGACCGTGACGCACAGGAAGGCCGTCCGGACGGTCTTCCCGATCCAGGGCTGGCGGAAACCCGTCCGGCTGTAGGCGGCCACCGAGAAGCCGAAGAAGAGGAAAACCGAGAAGACGAGGACGGCCAGTCCCGACCGGGAGTTCGACAGCAGGACCGCCGCGGCCATGACCGCGGCCGCCCCCATGATCAGCACGTTCATCAGGATGCCCTTGGACGTCCAGAGAAGGAGCTTCTCCCGGAAGCCCCGGATCCCGAAGGTCATCATGTTCATCCGGGCGATGGCCAGCCCGAGGGCCAGGGGGATGATCATCTCCAGGTAGCCGGAAAAATGATTGCGGTTGACGAACGTGCCCGTCACCGACTCGGGGCTGAAGATCTTCCTATAAAAAAGGATGCGCGGGTCGTCCCGGGTCAGCTCGAACAGGCCGTACAGGGCCTGGAAGACGCCCGACGCGACCAGGACGGCGAGGAGCGTCCGGATCTCGCGGCCACGGACGACCGTCCGGAGGACGAGGAAGCCCAGGATGAACAGCGCGGCCAGGAAGAGCCCGGTCGCGACGGTCGCCGAGGGCACGATCGACAGGGTCATGAACTTCATCCGGCCGAACCCGGGGTCGTAGAGCTTGCGGAAGCCGTAGCTCGCGGGCGAGAGGACGCGGACGATCGCCGCCGGCAGCGGCACGACCTGCAGGGCGAGGAAGCCGAACAGGGCGGCGGCGGCCGGCCTCAGCCGGCGGAGGAGCGGAGTCAGGTGCGGATTGAGGGCCGGCTTGGGCTCGAGGAGGACGTAGGCGGCCGCCAGGACCGCCGCGGCCAGCTCGATCGTGAAGATCGACCACTCCTCGACCGAAGCCGCCGGCAGGGGGCTCCACAGGAGCAGGGCCAGGAGCCCGTAGTCCAAAGGCTTTTTCGTCATGGATTCCCCTGGGGCCGGTTCTTCGACCCGTCCTGCGATTCGTATTCGTACTGGTAGTAGTGGTAGAAGGGCGTGCCGATGCCCTGCCGCCCGATCCGGACCTCGTTGAAGACGACCCCGATGATGTCGGCCTTGGACTTCCGGACCTCGTCGAGGGCCCGCTGCAGGGACCGCCGCGTCGTCTTACCCGCCCGGATGACGAAGACCGTCGAATCCGCGAGCGAGCTGACGATGACCGGATCGATGACGGCCAGCACCGGCGGCGTGTCGAGGAGGACGACGTTGAAGGCCTCCTTGGCCTGAGCCAGGAGCTCCTTCATCCGCTTCGAGTTCAGCAGCTCGGCCGGATTGGGCGGATGGGGACCGCTGGGGATGGTCCAGACGTTCTCGATGCTCGTCTTCTGGACGACCTCGTCGAAGCTTTTCTTGCCGGCCAGGTAGCTGCTCAGGCCGTTGGAGTTCCGGAGGTTGAAGATCTTGCTCAGGCGCGGCTTGCGCATGTCGGCGTCGACGAGCAGGACCTTGCCCTCGAGCTGGGCGAAGGAAACGGCCAGGTTGGAGACCGTGGCCGTCTTGCCCTCCTGAGGCAGCGTGCTGGTGAAGGCGATCGTCTTGGGCGCGCTGTCGGCGTGGGAGAAGAGGATCGAGGTCCGGACCGTCCGGTAGTCCTCGGCGATGGAGAACTTGGGATAGAGGTAATTGATGAGCTCGATCTCGCGGACGGCGGGCGCGTCCCCGCCGGCGGCCGCTTCCTCGGACCCGTAGGACCGGGAGGAGCCGTAAACATCGGGTCTCTTCCGGCCCCCGTCTGGCGAGAGGAAGGGGATGATGCCGAGGGACGGCAGGCCGGCCAGCTTCTCGACATCCTCGGGGCCCTTGACCGTGTTGTCGAGGTATTCGACGAGGAAGATGAGCCCCAGCCCGCCAAGGAGGCCGGCCAGCAGGGCCATGAGGAGGTTGCGGCGGATGTTCGGCGTGAACGGGCCCGGGGGCACCAGGGCGCGGTCGACGACCTTGATGTTGCTCGTCCGCAGGCCGCCGAGCTGGCT
>JAPKZE010000251.1 GCA_026393955.1 Candidatus Aminicenantota bacterium | reverse complement strand
GGATCCCCGACGGGACCGAGGTCCTCCAATCCCAGTTCACGCAGGGAAGCCTGCTGGCCAAGGCCGTCCGCCGGACGGACAAGCGCGAGATCGATATCGGGATCCTGGCCGCCCGCGGCCGCGACATCGGCAAGCCGAGCACCACCGCCGGGACCAAGCCGACCTGGTATCCCGAAGAGGACCAGAACCTCGTCCAGCTCCACTGGAAGGAGAAGAACGTCGGCCAGGACGGGGAGATCCTGGTCCATGCCTTCGTCAATCCCAATTTCCTGAAAACGCTGACCGAGACCTATGACGGCTTCCTGACCAGGGAATCCTACGCCAAGACCGACAGCACCGAATACGGGGCCCAGGCCGCCTATTCCAAGAAGCTCGGGCCGACGTTCCGATTCGAGGGCGGCGTCGATTATTTCGGCCGGGCCGACGCCCACGCCTACAACTCCTATACCTCCTACGACGAATCCGGGGCCGTCACGGGGATCATCGAGGAGTATCCCTATCTCAGCGCGAGCCGGGGCGACCTCGGCTTCTTCCTGGCCGCGGATTACGCCGGGATCCGGCGGCTCGATATCCTCGGGGGTGTCCGCTATGACGTCCTCCGCATGGAGTCGCAGCCCGACGGGGGAGAGCCGCCCGTGCTGACCAACGACAGCCAGCCGACCGGTTTCGTGGCCGTATCCTACAGGCTGGCCAAGGCGCTCGTCGCCTTCGTCAACGTGTCCAGGGCCTACCGTCAGGCCAGCATCAACGAGCGCTTCTACACGGGGATCAGCGGCCGCGGCTTCATCATCGGACAACCCGACCTCAAGCCGGAAAGCAGCTTCAATCTCGATGGCGGGCTCAAGGTGCCGGGCCGCCGCTTCTTCTTCGGCTTCTACGCGTTCCGTTATCTCATCGACGACATGATCGAGCGCTACCGGATCGATGCCGCGACCTATACGTACGGCAACATCGAGCGCGGGCTCCTCCGGGGCCTCGAGTTCGAAGCGGAGGCCTTCGTCCTCACCGGATGGAAGATCTTCGGCAACTTCGCCCTTATCCGCGGCCGGAGCCTCGAGACCGACGCGCCCTTGAACGACGTCCCGCCGTACCGGATCTACGCCGGGACGAAGTACTGGAAGGGCCGCTTCGCGGCCGAGCTCAACGCGACCTTCTGCCTGGCCAAAGACGACCCGGGTCCGGCCGAGGTCGCCGTGGCCTCGTCACAGCTCGTGAACCTCAAGGCCAGCTACCGCTGGCGGGGGCTGGACTTCTTCGTCACGGTGGGGAACCTGTTCGACGCGACCTATATCGCCCGGGCCGATCCCGATGCCATGTTCGAACCGGCCCGCAACCTGAGGGTCGGCTTCGCTTACTCATTCTGACGCTAGAATGCGTCTTTGAAGTGCTCGAGGCGGTAGTCGTCCGGCCCGCGGTAGAGGATGGCGATGACGTCGAAGCGGCAGTCGACGCCGGGGTGGGGCCGGGCGACGAGGAAGCCCTGGGCGATCTTGCGGAGTTGCGTCTGCTTGCCGGGCGTCACGGATTCCTCGGGGCGGCCGTGGGACTCGTCGGCCCGCGTCTTGACCTCGACGAACACGAGAACCGCTCCGTCCCGGGCGACGATGTCGATCTCGCCCCGGAACATGCGGAAGCCGCGGGCGACGATCTCATAGCCTTTGCCGAGGAGATGGCGGCAGGCGATCTCCTCCCCGGCGCGCCCCAGTTCCTTCGGGCCGGTGGTCTTCGGGGTTCTCATGCTCGACTTCTGCGGCCGGCCCGCTGCGGGCTCAGGATTTCGGAGGGCCGACGCGCTTCCAGCGGATGCCTTCCTTGGTGTCCTCGAGGACGATGCCGGCCTGGAGGAGCTCCTGGCGGATCTCGTCGGCCCGCTTGAAGTCCTTATCGGCCCTGGCTTTCTGCCGGGCATCGATCTTCTTCTCGATATCCGCTTCGGCACCTCCGCCGGATCCTCCGTCGCTTGCGGCCGCATGAACGGTAACGGATGCCAAGTTGACCGACAGAATGCTCTGATCGACAAGCAGGATGAAAGCCCGAAGGTCTTCAGCGTCCTTCCTGACGAGTCGCCCCTTATCTTTGAGGACATTGGCTTTCTTGATCAAAGTGAAGATCGAAGCCAGAGCTTCCGAAATATTGAGATCGTCTTCGAGGGCCTCAATGAAGCCGGTCCGGGACGAATCGATCAATCGGGCCACCTCCGGATGGGGCGGTCCGTCGGACGTGATCCCGGCGAGATCGACCAGGAAATTCCGTATCCGTTCCAAGCTGGCCCGGGCCTGCCGGAGGGCCCCCTCGGTGAAATCGAGCATCTTGCGATAGTGGGTCGAGAGCAGGAGAAAGCGGATCTCCGCGGCGTCGTACCCCATGGCCAGGACGTCGGACAGCCTGTAGAAATTGCCCTTGGACTTGGCCATCTTCTCGCCGTCGACGACGAGGTGGTGGCCGTGGACCCAGTAGTTGACGAACTTGACCCCGTTGGCCGCCTCCGATTGGGCGATCTCGTTCTCGTGGTGGGGGAAGATGTTGTCGACGCCGCCGCAGTGGATATCGAACGCGGGCCCGAAGTAGCGGGCGCTCATGGCCGAGCACTCGATGTGCCAGCCCGGCCGGCCCGGCCCGATCTCGGTGTCCCAGGACGGCTCTCCCTCCTTGGGCGCCTTCCAGAGGGCGAAGTCGTGAACGCTCTCCTTCTCGTATTCGTCGGCGCCGCCGCGGCTGCCCGGACGCCGGTCCTCGAGAGCGATCTTGGACAGCCGGCCGTAGGCGGGGAACCTGTCGATGGCGAAGTAGATCGAGCCATCCTTGCGGTAGGCGATGCCCTTGCCGAGGAGGACCTTGATGATCTCCACCATGCCCCGGATGTTCTCCGGGTCGGTCGCCCGCGGATAATGGTCGGCCGCCAGGATGCTGAGCGTTTCCCGCTCGGCCTGGAAGGACTCGATGAACGGCTTCGTGTATTCCTGGAGGCTCAGGCCCTTCAGGTTGGCGCCCTTGATGGTCTTGTCGTCGACGTCGGTGATGTTCATGACGTGGAGGACCCTGAACCCGCGATAGAGCAGGACGCGCTTGAGCAGGTCCTCGAAGACGTAGGAGCGCCAATTGCCGATGTGAGGGTAGTCGTAGACGGTCGGCCCGCAGGTGTAGAGCTTGACCCGGCCGGGCTCGATGGGAACGAACTCCTCGGCCCGGCCGCTCAGGGTGTTGTGAAGGCGGATCATCGCCGCCCATATTAGCCGTTCCGCCCCGCCGCCGTCAACCTCAAGGCGGCCCCGGGGCCGCCGGCCGTTCGGGTTGAACAACCGGAGCGAATATGACATAATTGGTTCTAATCCACCCGGGCGATCGATAAGGCAATTATCATGAATACCAAGATCGGCATCCGCAGAGAGGACATCAACAAGTGGGAGAAGAGGGTCCCCCTCATCCCGTCCCACGCCCGCGAGCTCGCGGACAGGTATCCGGTGGAATTCCGCGTCCAGCCCTCGACCATCCGCGTCTTCAACGACGCCGACTACCGGGTGGCCGGCCTGGCGGTCGAAGAGGGCCTCTCGCCCTGCCCCATCATCTTGGCTCTGAAGGAGATCCCCCTCGAACTCATCGAGAAGGGCAAGACCTACCTTTTCTTCTCCCACACGGCCAAGGGCCAGGCCCAGAACATGCCCATGCTCAGAAAGATGCGGGACCTGGGCTGCACCGTCATCGACTACGAGAAGATGGTCGACGACAAGGGCCGGCGGGTCCTCTATTTCGGCAACTATGCCGGTCACGCCGGCATGATCGACACCCTCTGGACGCTCGGCAAACGGCTCGAGGCCGAAGGAACGCCCAATCCCTTCACCGCCCTCCATCCGACCCATCACTATCAGAGCCTGGTCGAGGCCAAGGAGGCGGTCGGAAAGCTCTCGTGGACGCTGATCCAGCAGGGGCCGCCGCCCGGGTTGGGCCCCCTCGTCTTCGGCTTCTTCGGCTACGGCCACGTCTCCCAGGGGGCCCAGGAGATCTTCGACATCCTGCCCGTCGAAACCGTCCGTCCCGTTGACATCCCCAAGCTCTTCGAGGGCGGGGAGAGGTCCCACCGGAATCTCTACAAGGCCGTGTTCCACGAGGAGGACATGGTCCGGCCGGTCGATCCGGCCAGATCCTTCGACCTCCAGGATTTCTACGACCGCCCCCAGGATTACCGGCCGGTCACCGAGGATTCCGTGCCCTACCTCACGGTCCTGGTCAACGGCATCTATTGGACCCCCAAGTTCCCCAAGTACGTCACCAAACCGTTCCTGAAGAAGCTTTACGGCGGCGGCGAACGGCCGCGGCTCCGCGTCGTCGGGGACATCACCTGCGACATCAACGGGTCGATCGAATGCACGGTCCAGGCCACGGACTCGGAAAGCCCGGTCTACGTGTACGATCCGGCCCGCGACGCGGCCGTGCCCGGTTTCGAAGGCCCGGGGCCGGCGGTCCTGGCCGTCTACAATCTGCCCGCGGAGCTGCCGCTCGAGTCCTCGACCTACTTCAGCGGCAAGCTCAAGGAACACGTCCCGGCCCTGCTCGCGGCGCGCTTCGACAGGCCTTTCGCCGAATGCGGCCTGCCCGACGTTCTGCGCCGGGCCGTCATCGTCTACCGCGGGGAGCTCGCGCCCGACTACGCCTATCTCGGCCAATATCTCGGCTGACGGCAGCCGTTCCTGGAGAGGCCCATGAAAAAGGTGCTCGTGCTGGGGGCCGGCCTCGTGGCCGGGCCTCTCGTCAGATACCTCCTCGACCAGCCCGAATTCTCCGTGGCCGTCGCCGACATGGAAGCCGGCCGGGCGGCCCGGCTCGTCGCCGGACATCCCCGCGGCGCGGCCGAGGTCCTCGACATCGGGGACCGGGCGGCTCTGGCCGCGGCCGTCGGCCGGTCCGACCTGGTGGTCAGCATGGTCCCGTACACCTTCCACCCGCTCGTCGCGGAGCTGGCCATCGAGCAGGGCAAGTCGATGGTCACAGCCTCATACGTCGGTCCGGCCATGAGGGCCCTCGACGCCCGGGCCAAGGAGCGGGGCGTCATCCTGCTCAACGAGCTCGGCCTGGACCCCGGCATCGACCACATGGAGGCCATGCGGGTCATCCACGAGGTCCACGACGACGGCGGCAGCGTTCTCGGCTTCACGTCCTATTGCGGCGGCCTGCCTGCGCCCGAGGCCAACACCAACCCCTTTGGCTATAAGTTCTCCTGGAGCCCGCGCGGCGTCCTGCTCGCCTCGAAGAACTCGGCCAAGTTCCTCAAGGACGGCCGGATCGTGACCATTCCGTCCGAGGACCTTTTCGCCCGGCCGGAGATCATCGGCATCCCCGGGCTGGGCGATTTCGAAGGCTATCCCAACCGTGATTCGGTCGCTTACCGGGAGGCCTACGGGATCCCCGAGGCCCAGACGGTCTTCCGGGGGACCCTGCGCTATCCCGGCTGGTGCGAGACCGTCCGGAAGATGGTCGAGCTGGGCCTGCTCGATGACGCTCCCAAGGATCGTTCGGCCGGGACCTTCCACGGCCTCATGCGGGAGCTTTCCGGAGCCGCCGCCGGGGCCGACGCGAAGGCGGCCGTCGCGGCCCGTCTCCGGCTCGAGCCGGGCTCGGCCGTTCTTTCCCGCCTCGAATGGCTGGGGCTCTTCGAGGACACCCCGCTCCCCGCCGCCAAGGGCTCGGCTCTCGACAACATGACCGCCTTGATGATCGACCGGCTCAGCTACGCGGCCGGGGAGAGGGACATGATCGTCCTCCAGCACGAGTTCCTGGCCCGGACCGGGTCCGGCCGGACGGAGAGGATCGTCTCGACCCTTATCGATTACGGCATCCCCGGCGGAGACTCCTCCATGTCCCGCACGGTCGGCCTGCCGGCGGCCATCGGCGCCCGCCTGGTCCTCGAAGGACGGATCGGGCTCACCGGCGTCCAGGTCCCCGTCCATCCTGAGATCTACGGCCCGATCCTCGACGAGCTCGCGTCGCTCGGCGTCCGCTTCGAGGAGAAGCGCCGGGTCCTCTAATAGCCATGACGAGAAAAGCTTGCGTCGCGGGACAGTTCTATCCGGCCGGCCGGGAGGAGCTGCGAAAGACCATCGCCGGGATGATCGATCCGGCCGCGGAGCGCACCAAGGCCCTCGCCCTGGTTTCGCCGCACGCCGGCTACATCTACTCGGGTCCCGTGGCCGGGGCCGTGTTCTCCTCGGCCGTCCTGCCCGGGATCTTCGTCATCCTCGGGCCCGGCCACAGGGAGATCGGCTCCCTGTTCGCCATCCAGACCGAGGGAGGCTGGCAGACGCCGCTCGGGGACTGCCCGGTCGAAACGGCGCTGGCCTCGCGCATCATGGCCGCCTGCCCGCTGGTCGAAGCGGACGAAAAGGCCCATCTCGGGGAGCATTCATTGGAGGTGCAGCTGCCCTTCATCCAGTATTTCCGGGACGATGCCGCCATCGTGCCCATCTGCATCTCCCATGAGGCGCGCTACGCCGAGCTCGAGACGCTGGGCCGGGCCCTGGCCCGGGCCATCCGGGAAGACGGCCGGGAGGTCCTCATCGTGGCCAGTACGGACATGAGCCACTACGTCAGCCTGAAGACGGCCGAGAAAAAGGATATGCGGGCCATCCGCAGGGTTCTCGAGCTCGATCCCGCCGGCCTCGTCGAAACGGTCGTCTCGGAGAGGATCTCGATGTGCGGCTTCCAGCCCACGGCGGCGGCCCTGGTCGCGTCGCTCGAACTCGGGGCCAGGGAGGCCCGCCTCATCCGCTACGGGACCTCCGGGGACGCGTCCGGAGATTATACGCAAGTTGTTGGTTACGCTGGGATTAGGATTTCTTGAGTGATGGCCATCTGACTTTCAGTCATTTGACACTCGCGCCGGTTTAGTGCTATAAAACCCCTCAAGGAAAAGCATGGCTAGGTCTGCACTTCGCGACAAGGACAAGAAGGTCCTCAATCTGGTCGTCGAAAGCTACGTTCGCCATGGCCGGCCTGTCAGCTCCGGAGCGATCTCCCAGACCCGCCGCGTCTCCGCCTCGCCGGCGACCCTGCGCAACATCATGGCCAAGCTCGAGGAGATGGGCTACCTGGACCAGCCGCACACCTCAGCCGGACGGGTCCCGACCGATCGGGGCCTGCGCTTCTACGTCGGCCGGCTTCTGGCCGAAGAGCCCCTGCCCGAGGAAAGAGTGCCCCTGATCCAGGAGGAATTTCCCAACCGGACGGCCGACCTCGATTCCCTGCTCCTGCACGCCTGCCGGCTCCTGGCCGATTCCTCGGACGCCCTCGGTTTCGTCATCTCGCCGCGGATCTTCGGCCTGCCGTTCGAGCACCTCCGGTTCATCAAGATCTCCGACCGCCGGGTCCTGGTCATCCTGGTCACGCCGTTCCACATGGTCCTGACGGAGACGCT
>JAPKZE010000114.1 GCA_026393955.1 Candidatus Aminicenantota bacterium | reverse complement strand
TTATGCTCGATGAGGACCTTGCCGTCGGCCGCAACCACCCGCACCGTCCCGGCGACCGGGATCTCGAAGGTCGTCGGGTGGGAGCCGTACTCCTCGGCCTTCTGGGCCATGAGCCCGACGTTGGGGACGCTGCCCATGGTGGCCGGATCGAAGGCGCCGTGCTTCTGGCAGTCCTCGATGATCGTCCGGTAGGTCGTGGCGTAGCAGCGGTCGGGGATCATGGCCTTGGTCTCGTGGAGCTTGCCGTCCGGGCCCCACATCTGGCCCGACTCGCGGACGACGACAGGCATGGAGGCGTCGACGATGATGTCGCTGGGGACGTGGAGGTTGGTGATCCCGTTGTCGGAATCGACCATGGCCAGGGCCGGCCGCTTCTCGTAGACGGCTTTGACGTCGGCCTCGATCTCGGCCCTCTTGGCGTCGGGCAGGGTCTTGATCTTGGCATAGAGGTCACCGATGCCGTTGTTGGGATTGAAGCCGATCTCCTTGAGCGTCGCGGCGTGCTTGTCCAGGGCGTCCTTGTAGAAGACGGAGACCGCGTGGCCGAACAGGATCGGATCGGAGACCTTCATCATCGTGGCCTTGAGGTGAAGCGACAGGAGCATGCCCTTGGCCTTGGCGTCCTCGATCTGGGCGGCATAGAAGGCGCGCAGGGCCTTCACGCTCATGAACGTCCCGCTGAGGATCTCGCCGTCGAGAGAGGTCAGCTTGTCTTTGAGGACCTTGACCGTGCCGTCCGCGCCCTGCACTTCGATCCGGAAATCAAAACCCTTGTCCACGGTCACGGACTTCTCGTTGCCGTAGAAATCGCCGCCCGACATATGGGCGACGTGCGCCTTGTTGTCCGGCTTCCAGGCGCCCAGCTTGTGGGGGTGCTTCTTGGAGAAGTTCTTGACCGAGAGGGGCGCCCGGCGGTCGGAGTTGCCCTCGCGAAGGACCGGGTTGACGGCGCTGCCGAGGGCCTTGGCGTAGCGGGCCTGGATCCCCTTCTCGGCCTCCGTCTTGGGAGCCTCGGGGTAATCGGGCAGCTTGTAGCCCTGGGACTGGAGCTCCGCGATGGCCTCCTGCAGCTGCGGGATCGAGGCGCTGATGTTCGGCAGCTTGATGATGTTGGCCTCGGGCGTCAGGGCCAGCTCGCCGAGCCTGGCCAGCTCGTCGGGGACGCGCTGGGCCTCGGTCAGATAGTCGGGGAAGTTGGCGATGATGCGGCCGGCGAGCGAGATGTCGCTCAGCACGACGTCGATGCCCGTCCCCTTGGTGAAGCCCTGGATGATCGGCAGAAGAGAAAAGGTCGCCAGGTACGGAGCCTCGTCGGTCTCCGTCCAGTAGATCTTGTGAGAACTCATCGATCCTCCTGAAAAGGTAAAAACATAGGGCTAGTAAAGTAACCGAAAACCACCTCGGAGTCAAGGCTGAAACATCGTTAAAAATCAATATGATAGGCCATGACGTGGGCCTTTCCCCGGGTCGAAGGTCGGGGCCGCCCGCCGGGGAGGCTATTTCCAGGTGAAGGCGCGCGTTCTCGCCGCATTTGGTTAAATATCTCAAATTATTTGCGTCTTTGTAATCAGCGGCTTACGACCATCCGGGCGCGCTTAGTAGGCCCAGGCCGGGGATGATGTGGTATAATGGTTTCGTTAATAGGCAAAGGGTAACCTCCTCTATCAACACCTGAATGGCTAAAGGAAGGGGCCAGAGGCCCTGATCGGTCAACCACTCCTCTCCTTTACGGCGTTCAAACATCTTTATGAACCGGGAAGGCTCGGAAGGGTCTTTCCATCGTCGAAAGGAGACGAGAATGAATATCTATGTGGGCAATCTGTCCAACACCGTCAGCGAGAACGACCTGAGGGACGCTTTCCAGGCGTTCGGCGAAGTGTCGAAGGCGGCCGTCATCAAGGACAAGTTCAGCGGTGAATCCCGGGGCTTCGGCTTCGTCGAGATGCCGAAGAAGGAAGAGGCCGACAAGGCCATTTCCATGATGAACGGCAGAGACCTCAAGGGCCGCTCGGCCAAGGTCAACGAAGCCAAGCCGCGCACGGACTCTCCCAGGTCCGGCGGTTTCGGCAGCCAGCGGTACTAAGGACCGCCACCCCCGGAGAGCCGGGGGCATCAAATACGGCTCCAACGAGGGAGCGGCTGAATAAGCCGCTCCCTTTTTTTTTGAACGGATGCCTCCTATCCTTCAGGGACCGCTGTCGCTATTTCTTTTCGATGGCCAGGATGACCTGCCCCTCGTCTCCGGCCCGGGCCTGGTCAAAGAAGGACCTCAGGACGGGATACTGTTCCGCGGGGATCCGGTTCTTCAGGATGGTGAGCTCGCGCCGGACGCGGAGCCTGACCCCTGCCTCGACCTCGGCGGACAACGAGTAGCGGGAGAACGAGCGTTGGCTCCCGGTGGCGCCGGGGACGGATTCGATCCTTATCCCATTCGGCAGGGCGATGACGATATCGTCGGATTCATTGACCAGATAGGGAAGATACACGGAGCTGGTCCGTCGCGTGTGCCGGAAGGACTCCCTCCACGTCGCCCGGTACGGCACAACGGGCAGGAGCAGACGATCCCCGGCCGGTGTCGCGGCGGCGGGGATAGCGACCTCGAAGTCGATACGGACCTCATCCTCGAATCCGGACATGTTCTCCATCTTGAGGACCGAAGCGCGGCCTCCCTCCGGCAGACGGGCCGCCATCTTTTCGCCGAGGCTCTTTTTCATTTCGTCCTCGGCCAAGCCAAGGTGATCGAGCCGGAGCCCGAGGGCTTCCTGCCCGGTGCAGATCAAAGAAGCCGTGCCGCTCAGCCCGCCGTCTTGGCCTAAGCGCAAATCGAAGAGCCTTTTGACCACCGATGTGTCAGGAGGATCCAGCGGCGTCGTCGAGAAAGTCCGAGGATGTTCTCGTGGAAGAACTTGTCGTCGCGGGTCACTACGCGTGCCACCTCGGCGGGGAATCCGGAGGCTCGGGCCAGGGCGACGAAAGCCCGCGTGATGTCGCTGCGGAGCCCGGCGTTGTTCTTCAGCACGTCGCCGGCATTCCGATTGTCCTTGATCCTCAGCTCCTTCCGCCGCGCCGAGGTCATGTCTTTGGCATAGCTAAGGTTCTTGATGGCTTGAGCCCGCGCATAGAGCGTCCGGACTTTATCAATGGAAGTCCCGGCCTTCGTCGTCAGGCTTTCGCTTTCCCGTCTGATCGCATCGTTCACGGCGATGAACTTCTCCGCCGCTTTCTGCCAGCTCGCACCCTCGAGATTCCAGTAATCGAGCGTCCGGAGGACCTTGGAGCTGCAAAAGAAGAAGATGACGCCCATCCGGCCATCCTCTTCGGGCGCGGCCCATTCCTCCTTCTCCTGGGCCGGGATGTTGTCGACAGAGAGGACAACCACCCCTCCTTCCATGACCGGCGGGCCCCAGGTCAAGCCGAATGAAACCCAGCCCAACCGGAAACTCATGTCGCCCAAGGAGAACTGCCCGCTAAGAAAGGGGATGAACGTGTATTCTGCCTTCAAGGTATAGAGAGGGGCGTCAAAATCCCAGATCTCGGTGGTGAAGGCATAAGGTTGCCGATCGTTCGGAATGCCTCCCTCTTCGGGCTTCCAGCGCTCGAGGCCAAGGCTCCGTGCCGAAGCGGCCTTCTTCAGATTGAGCTTGAGGTCGTATGCATATTCGAGGATGGATCCCACCTCGACGTCGGGCAGGGCGAAGGTCTTGATCATCCTTTTAAACCCTCCGACCTGGACGACCGTCTTGTCGAACATCTCCCCATTGAAGGGAACCGCTTTGCCGTCCGGTCGCACGACGTTAGCCCGGATGGCCTCGACTTCCCAAGCTTCCGAGAATGGAATCTCGATCGTGCCATACTCCTTTCCCGCCTCGGTTAGAACCTTCAGCCGGCGGGACTCGCTGAACGTCCAATCATTTTGATTCGAAGTCTGGCCCCGATAGAGATAGATCGCCGGAGCGCCGGGCTGCCCTGGGCATTGCTTGATCGCTCGATCCGCTTCGGTGAGAGGAGGCAGCGTCTGCTGGGACGCGTATCCCCCGGCGATAACAAGGAATGGTCCAAGGGCCGAAAGCACGAGCCTCGGCATCAATGCCGCCAGGATAGATCGTCGAAGTCCCATGCGATACCCCCCGCGATGGACTTGCAGGCCGATGATAGCGCCGGGCTCGCCGGAGTGTCAA
>JAPKZE010000188.1 GCA_026393955.1 Candidatus Aminicenantota bacterium | reverse complement strand
TCGGCCCGCAGGGCCTCGTCGCGGAAGCAGCGGACGATCTGGAAATAGCGGTCGCACCCGGCCACCATGAGCGTCTGCTTGAACTGCTGGGGCGACTGGGGCAGGGCGTAGAACCGGCCTTTGCAGACGCGGCTGGGGACGAGGAAGTCCCGGGCCCCCTCGGGGGTGGGGTTGGCCAGGATGGGCGTTTCGATCTCGAGGTAGCCGTGCCCGCTCAGATAATTCCGGGCGGCCAGCGCCGCCTCGTGGCGAAGCCGGATGTGGCGCTGCATCTTCGGCCGGCGGAGGTCCAGGTAGCGGTACTTCAGGCGCAGCTCCTCCGAGGCCTGGGGCGGATCGGCGACGACGAACGGCGGGACCTTGGAGGCGGCGAAGACGCGGAGCTCGAGGGCCTCGACCTCGACCTCGCCCGTGGCGATGTCCTTGTTGACCGAGGAGCGGCGGCGGACCCGGCCGCGCACCCCGACCACGAATTCGCCGCGGAGCTTCTTCGCCTCCTCGGCCAGCTCGGGCCGGTCGGACTGGAAGACGACCTGGGCCAGGCCTTCGCGATCGCGCAGATCGACGAAGACGAGATGGCCCATGTCGCGGGTCTTGTGGACCCAGCCGCACAGGACGACCTCGCGGCCGTCGTCGGCGGCCCGCAGGGCGCCGCAGTAGTCGGTCCTTTTCAGGGGGGTGGCGGTCTTGGCTGAAGTGTTCATGGGGATCCCCGGGCGGTCAGTCTTTTCGGAGGAGGGCCAGGAGCTCCTCGCGGGTGCCGTCGATCTGGCGGCCGCTGGCCATGTCCTTGAGGCCGAAGCGGCCGGCCTTGATCTCGTTCTCGCCGACGATCAGGACCCAGGCCGCTTGGAGCTTGTTGGCCCGGCCGAAGTGGGCCTTCATGCCCCGGTCCTTGTATTCGACCAGGCACTCGACGCCGCTCCCCCGGAGGAAGCGGGCCAGCTCCAGGCCCGCTCTCTTGGCCTCGTCGCCGAGATAGGCGAGATAGAGCGTCTTCTTCGGCGCCGGGGCGATGGCGGCGACCGAGAGCACCCGTTCCATGCCCATGGCGAAGCCGGTGCCGCAGACGTCCGGACCGCCGAAGTCCTTCATCATGTCGTCGTAGCGGCCGCCGCCGAGGACGGCGTTCTGGGCGCCGAGATGGGAAGTGACGATCTCGAAGGTCGTCTTGGTGTAGTAGTCCAGGCCGCGGACCAGGCGCGGGTCGACGCGGTAGGCGACGCCCAGGGCGTCGAGGTAGGTCCGGAGCCGGGCGAAGTGCTCCCGGCACTCCTCGCAGAGGAAGTCGGTGATGAGCGGGAACGTCCGGGCGATCTCCCGGCAGGCCTCGACCTTGCAGTCGAAGATCCGTAGGGGATTGGTCCCGGCTTTCCTCTGGCAGTCGGGACAGAGCTCGGCCCGGCGCTTCCCGGCCGCCTCACGAAGGGCGGCGCTGTAGGCGGGCCGGCAGGCCCGGCAGCCGACCGAGTTGACGAGCGTTTCGGTCCCGGTGACCCCAAGCTTCCCGAGCAGGGCGTGGGCCATCTCGATGATCTCGGCGTCGACGGCCGCGTCCTTCTCGCCGAAGACTTCGATGTCGATCTGGTGGAACTGGCGGTAACGCCCCTTCTGGGGCTTGTCGTAGCGGAACATGGGGCCCATGTAGTAATAGCGCATGGGCGCGCCCTCGAGGTCGAGCCGGTGCTCGATGATGGCCCGGACGACCGACGGCGTGTACTCCGGCCGCAGGGTCAGGGAACGCCCGCCCTTGTCGGTGAAGGTGTACATCTCCTTGGTGACGACGTCGGAGGTCGCGCCGGTGCCCTTCTCGAAGAGCTCGGTCGGCTCGAAGACCGGGGCCCTCAGTTCACGGAAGCCGTAGAGCTCGAAGGTCGTCCGGGCCAGGCTCTCGAAGGCCTGCCACTTCTCGACCTCGCCGGGCAGGATGTCGTGCGTGCCTTTAATGGCTTGGGGAGGGATTAATATGGCCTTCGCATCGAGAGAGCTGGGCTTTACGACGGTCGAGTGAGAACCCGCAATCTCCTTCGGCGAACGAGGATCGTCGGTCACCGTTCCTCGATGACCCCGATCTTGCGGATCTTCTTGTATCTCTCGTCGAGGAGCTCCTCGACGGGCATGGACTCGAGCTTCTTGAGCGCCTGGTAGATGTGCTTGTCGACGTTCTTGAAGGTCTGCTCGGGATCGATGTGGGCCCCGCCGGGCGGCTCGGGGATGATCTTGTCGACGATGCCGAAC
>JAPKZE010000363.1 GCA_026393955.1 Candidatus Aminicenantota bacterium | reverse complement strand
CCCAAGCTCAAGGACAAGGTCATGGACCTCGGCGTCGGCGCCATCCTGGCCGGCCGGACGGGCCAGCCCGTCGGTTTCGAGAAGATGATCGACGAGATGATGCCGGCCCGGATCGTCCACGTCGGCGAGTCCCACAACTCGATGCCCATGCACGAGATCGAGTTCCAGGTCATCCGGGCCCTTTACGCCAAGGACAGGCACCTGGCCATCGGGATGGAGATGGTCCCGGTGACCCTGCAGGAGGTGCTCAACAAGTGGACCGCGGGCCTCCTGACGAAAGACGAGTTCATCCGCGAGATCCGCTGGTATGTCACCTGGAACTTCAACTTCGGCTACTACGAGAAGATCTTCGATTTCGCCCGGGAGCACAAGCTTCCGATCTACGGCCTGAACGCGCCGCGCGAGGTCATCACCAAGATCCGCATGCGCGGCTGGGACGCCCTGAGCGACGATGAGAAGGCCTTCTTCCCGGGGACGCCCGACGTCACCAACCAAGACCACCGGACGCTCATCCGGGCCGTCTTCGAGTCCTCCGACATCCCCGAGGCGATGAAGGGCCCCGGTTTGGACTCGGTCTTCGAGGGGCTCTATCGGTCGCAGTCGGCCTGGGACGAGGTCATGGGCGCCAACGCCGTCCGGGCGGCCCAGGCCGAGGGGCGGCGCGTCGTCGTGTGCGTCGGCTCGGGGCACCTCCTCTACAACCTCGGGCTGAACCGGCGGGCGTTCGAGAAGTCCAAGCTGCCGTTCAAGACCGTCATCGCCGTCGAGGTCCCGGCGGGGAAGACCACCCTGCCCGTGTCGCGGGCGATCGGGGACTACGTTTTCGGTTTGGCGCCCGAGGACAAGCCCGCTTTTCCGAATATCGGCCTCGGCCTCAAGAAGATCGATAACCTGGAGAACCTGGTCGTCGATCCCAAGCCCATGGACGGGGCCGCGAGCCGGGCCGGCTTCGAAAAAGGCGACGTCGTGCTCTCGGTCGACGGCAAGGCCACCACCGACATCAACGAGCTGAGGACGGAGCTGGCCAAGCTCCGCTGCGGCGGCGAGGTCAAGTTCAAGGTCCTGCGGGCCGGCGCCGTCAAGGACGTCTCGCTCAAGTGCGAGAAGGCCGAGGCGGCCGCGCCGGCGGAGAAGAAGCAGGAAGATCGATGAAGCAGCGTAGCGCCTTGCTGGCGGCGGTGACGCTGATCTCGGGTCTGTCCCTCTCGATCCACTATCCCGGAGGATCCCTGTCGGGCGCCCAGCGGCAGCCTCCCAAAGCCATGACCCCGGCGGTGAAGATCCTGAAGACGCCCGCGGAAGAGGCCGGGTACACGCGGTACTCCCAAAGCGAGGACATCGCCGCTTTTCTGAGCCGGCTTTCGGCCGAGGCCTCCGATGTTCTCTCCGTGTCGGTCGCCGGACGGTCGCTTCCTGCCGCAAGCTACGGGGCCCGCGACATCTTCCTCGTCACGATGGCCGTCAGGGCGAGCGGTGCGTCCGGTCCTGTCGTCCTCGACCCCGGCAAGCCGACGGTCCTCTTCACGGCCGCCCAGCACGGCAACGAGCAGTCGGCCAAGGAAGCGGTCCTGCGGATCGTCCGCGACCTGGCGGTCGGGGAGCTCAGGCCGCTGCTCCTCAAGGTCAACGTCCTGGCCATGCCCCAGACCAATCCCTACGGCAATGCCATGAACGTCCGGACGAACGAGCTCGATCTCGACCTGAACCGCGACCACGTCAAGATGGAGGCCGAGAGCGTCCGGGCCATTCACCGGGTCTTCCGGGCCTTCAGGCCCGAGGTCACGATCGACGTCCACGAGAAGGGCGACGATTATTATCGGGTCTCCATCGGCTGCGTCTCCAACGTCAACATCGGGAAGGACCTCCAGGACTTCTCCCGGACGGTCATCCTGGCCGAGATCGAGAAGGCCCTGAAGAAAAAGAACACGGCCTTCCACGAGTACCTGGTGACAGAGGACCTCGGCGTGGACACGTCGTCGGGCGCCGCCTACGAACGCGGTCAGGCCGGGCCGCGCGAGGAGATGAAGCGCTTCTCGACGACCGACCTCAACGACGGACGGAACAGCCTGGGCATCTTCGAGACGCTATCGTTCATCCAGGAAGGGGCGTCGCGCCACGATCTGGAGACGCTGCGCGACCGGACGGCCTGGCAGTACCAGGGGCTCAAGGCCTTTCTCGAATCGGCCGCCGGGCATGCCCCCGAGATCCTGCAGACGGTCCGCGGCGACCGGGCCCGTCTCCTCGAACGCGCCGCGGCCCGGGCCGAGGGCGATCCGATTCACCTGCGGATGATGTTCGCCCGCGACCCCGGCCAGCCGCAGCTCCTCCTGAAGAGGTTCGAGGCCGTCGAGCCGCCCGTCCGGGGGACGCCCAAGGTCGTCGACGAGGTGGTCAAGAACTGGTTCCCGAACGTCGAGCCGACGCTCTCCGTCCCGCGGCCTCGCGGCTACATCATCCGCGGCGACCGCCTGGACATCGTCGAGACCCTGCTCGGCCTCGGCGTCGAGGTGGGGATGCTGGTGAAGGACGCCATCCTCGACACGGAGGTCTATGAGGTCGCCGAGATCGATCCGTCCGATGTCGATTACGAGGCCCCGAAGAAGATCGAGGTCTCCGGGAAAGCGGCCCGGACGCCGGTCTATCGGGGCGATTTCTATGTCGATTGCGTCCAGCCGGCCGCCAATCTCGTGCCGTGCCTGCTCGAGCCGCAGTCGGTCTACGGCTTCGTCCGGTATTGGAAGTTCAAGCTGGTGCCAGAGACCGGCGGCCTTTTCGAGATCCTCCGCTTCAGCGGCAAGGAGGCCCCCGCCGTCATCCCTTACCGGCCGTGGCGGCCCTGATCACTTCAGCGAAGAGACGACGGCCAGGACCTCGGCCGGCGGCTTGGGCCGGGCCAGAAGCTCCCCGGCCTTGAGCCTGTCTTCCTTGCGGCCGAGCTTTTCGAGGACGAGCCCTCCGTAATAGCCGTATGGCTGGCCCTCGTCCCAGTATTTCAGGGTGTAATCCCGGATGGATTCCCGCAGGTCCGCGGCCTTGGCCTTTTCTCCCAGCTTGTCCCAGCAAAGGGCGATGAGATAATCCTGCATCCGGCTGTCGGCATGGAAAGGAGCGCCGCTGCCGAGCTTCTCCGGGTAGAGCTTGGCCAGCTCCAGGGCCTGGATCGCCTCGGCCCAGGACTTCTTCTTCATGGCCTTGAGACCGATCCCGACGTGGGCCCGGACGTAAAGACCGTAGATGTCGCTCGCGCCCTCGTAGGGCAGGGCCGCCACCGCGTCGAGGACGGTCGCCGCTTCGTGGGGGTCGCCGGCGGCGAGCAGGGCCTCGGCCAGGTCGACCTGGAGCGGGGCCTCGGCCGGGAAATCGGCGGCCGCTTTCCGGGCCGAGCCCAGGGCCCGCTCGGTGTCGGCCTGGCGCAGATGGAACGCCGTCAGCGTGTGGCGGGCCCGCCAACTCGAGGCGTCGAGCTCGATGGCCTTGGCGTAGTCCGCGGCGGCCCGGGCCGCATCGGTCCGTTCGAAGAAGGCGCCGCGGGCGATATAGAAGGGCGCGAAGTCCGCGCTCTCGACCATCTCGAAAAGATCCCGGGCCTCTTCGAGGCGGCCCTTCCCCCAGAGGATGAGAGCCAGGTAGTACTTGGGCTTCCAGTCGGCCGGCCGGGCGGCCAGGGCCCAGGAAAAGACGGCGATCTCCTCCTCCCGGAAGGGGAAGACGAGGAGCGGCGAGGCGGCCGAAGCCTTGTCGAGACAGGCGGCGCTCTCGTCCGGCGCGCTTTCGCGGAGGAGGTGGGCGAGCGTGTAGAGGACGGTCGCCTGGGCCGGGGCGGCCTTGAGGGCCTCCGCGGCGTCGGAGGCGAGGCCGAGCCGGCCGTAGAACGCGGCCATCTCGAGCCAGGTCTCGTGCGGCAGCTCGTTGCGAATGAGGGCGCGGCAGGCCTCGAGGTCCTCGGGCTTGCGGCCGCGGAGGTATTTCTCGAACCGGGCCAGGTGGTCGAGAGGATCGACCTCGAGGAGCCAGCCCAGGACGCGGTCGGCCTCGGCGCTGTGTCCGGCCAGGCGGTGGGCTACGGCCAGGACCTCGAGGGCGTTGACGTTGAGGTCATCGGTAACGAGGGCCTTGAAAGCGTCCTCGGCGGCCCGCTCGAAATCCTTTTCGAGAAGGGCGATCTCGGCCGACTGGACCAGGGCGACCGCCTTGAACTGCGGCGAACGGGCGGCCCAGCCCAGGGTCTCCTTGGCGTCGACGAGGCGTCCCATCCGCCGGGCCGCGACCGCGTAGACGTAGTTCGCTTCGGGGTCGTACATCGAGACGGACAGGGCCCGGCCGGCAAAGTCGAGGGCCCGGCCGGGTTCTCCGCGCCGGGTATAGAGCTCGGCGGCCCGGGCCAGGGCGCGGACGTGGAGCGGCTCCTCGGCGATCGCGGCCAGGTACCTGTCGAGGGCGTCGGCCAGGCGCCGCTCGCGCTCGAGGCCGCGGGCCTGGAGGAAGAGCGCTTCGGCCGAGCTCCCGGCGGGCGCGCTGAAGCGGAGCGGCCGCTCAAGGTCGACGGCGTCCGGCGCGGTCTCATAGACGAGCTTGGCGCCGAGCTTGACCGTGAGAGGGGCCTCGGCCGCAAGGCCGGCGAGGGCGATGTCCTTTTTCCAGGTCTGCTCGGGTTTCAATTCGAGGCGCTCGCGGAAGAGCTCCGTTCCGGACGCCGAGACGGTCAAGTCGTCGGCCACGGGCCGGAGCGGGAAGAGTCCGAGGGTGAGAGTTTCGCCCGAGCGCGAGGCGCTGAGCACGGCGTGAGGCGAAGCCTTGGCCATCGGGCCGATGCCGCGGTACGGGAACCATTGCTCCTGCCAGCGGTCGGCCGAGCCCGGAGCGAAGTCGCCGTGGTCGGACTGGTTGAGCAGGCGCCCTGCCTGAGGCTCGGTGTATTGGCCGTCGCTGTCGGTCAGGAGGTCGACCCAGATCTCGCCCGAGCGGGCCAGGTCCCAGATCCAGACCTTGCGGCCCGGCATGTCCTCGTAGCGGGACCAGTGGCCGAAGCCGGCGTCGGACTTCTCGTACCAGCCGCCGTAGAAATCCCCGTATTGGCCGACCGTGAAGTAGCTCTTGGAGCCGGGCGTGGCGTTGTTCTTGTACCAGGAGAGGTCCCGGCCGGTCCGGTCGACGGGCCAGGGCTCGATCGGAACGGAATAATCGTGGCCGATGAACCACTGGCCGGGGAAAATGTACTTGAGGTCCTCGGCGGCCTTGATGGCCGCGCAGGACCAGGCGTAGTAGGATTGGTTGAACGGGGTGGGATTGACCCAGAGCGCGTTCGTCTCGAAGGCGGCGCTGTCCTTGGGCAGCGTGATCGTGACGCTCCAGCGGGTCCGCGAGGCCAGGTCCATCGTCCCGACGACGCAGGAGGCGCTGCCGTCGCGGTTCTGGCGGACGAGATAATCGACCGGGGTCGCCGTGGAGGGGGCGTGGCCGACGACGCCGAAGTTCCACTCGATGCCGCCCGAGGTCCAGGGACCGCGCAGGGCGATCTGGCGGAACTTGAGGACGTGGTTCCAGTAGAGAAAATCGCGGCCGGTCGCGGTCTCTTTGGCCCCCCAGACCTTGCCCCCGGCTTCGGGCAGGACGGCGACTTCGATATAGGGATTCTTCAGCCGGACGACCGTCCAGGGCTTTTCGACGGGCTCGGCCGTGAAGCGATCGAACATGAAGTAGGGGTAGAGCCGCGCCCCCTGGCCCCACATGGACGACCGGGCGAAGATCGGCACCGGGTCCGGGTCGGAGAAGGGATAGGTGCGGACGATCTCCTTGGACTCCGAAGCGACGGCGACGGAGGTCGGGGCCGGGCGGCAGGCCGGGCCCGCGGCGAGGGCCAGGCTGATCCCGGCCGCGGCGATAAGGGCGGTCGGGCGCGGGAAGCGGATCGGGGCGATCGTCGCGGGCATGCGGCCTCCTCATTCTGTCGTCTGTCGTGAGTCCCCTTAATATCCGGACGACGGTCTTTTGTCAACGCCGATCAACAAGGGGTCATCTCCCGCCCAGAAGTGAAGTCCGAAGCAAGGCGGGGAAGGGGCATCGCCCCGACGACCCCCGTGGCGGAAGGGGGCCCGCCGCTTGCGGCGGGGGAACCGCACAACAGGTTCCCGGGGGGGCCGGGGGGCTAGGGGTGATCCCCTTCCCAAAGCCTTGCGTAGGATGTCCCTGAAAGGGAGATGAGACCTAAATATTGATCCGAATTGGCAAAATGACCGTCGTGATCCCTTTCCAGCGGAGCTCCTGCTGGATGGCGAAGGCCGTCTCGTTGTGGAGGATGCGGTTGACGATCCCGGGCCGGCGGAAGACGGTCTGGCCGGCGAAGACGGTCGACTTGGGGAACTCCTTGGCCACACGCTCGCAGAGGTTAGAGGCCGTCTCGACGACGTCGATGCCCATATCGTGGCGTGATTCGGCCGGGAAGCCGAGGCGGCGAGCCAGGTCGACGTATTTTCTGAGGGCTTCGCAGGTCGAGCCATCCAGGCAGGAGACGGCGTCGGCCCCCTTGAAGGCCCCGGCGTCGACTTCGGAGACGGAGATAAAAACGAAGTTCTTGTAGAGGCCGGGGAAGCCGCGGATGATGGACAGGAACGTGTGGACGCCGAAACCGGAATAGCCGCTGACGAGCTGGATGGCCGTCATCTCCTTGGGATCCGTCGGCTCCGCATTGTAGGTGCCCTTGTGGGCGATGCCCGCCGTGAGCATGTCGTCGAGCTCGCGGACGCCCTTGCGGACCCGGTTGTAGTGGCCCTTGATGAGGTAGCAAAGCAGGATCACGATCGAAGTGATGACCAGGGTCAGCCAGCCTCCGTGGGTGAACTTCTCGAACGTGGTGATGATCAGGATGGTCAGGCAGACGGTCAGGCCCATCAGGTGGACCGGCAGGTGCTTCTTCCAGTGCGGTTCCTTCTTCCGGCCTCGGATGAAGAAGCGGGACATGCCCAGCTCCGAGAGCGAGAACGTCAGGAAGACGTTGATGGAGTACATGACGACGAGCGTCGAGATGCGCCCGCGCGAATAGACGAGGAGCAAGATGGCCGAGCCGCCCATGAGCAGGACCCCGTTCTGCATGGTCAGTCGGCTGGACAGCGAGGCGAAGCGGTGGGGGAACCAGTAGTCGACGGCCATGTTGGCCATGACCCGCGGCCCGTCGACGAATCCCGTTTGTGCGGCGACGAGAAGCAGCGCGCCCTCGGAAAAGATGGTGATCAGGGCCAGGAGGCCGCCCAGGCGCCAGCCGCCGAAGATCTCGCCGGCGAGCACGGCGTTGAGCGTCTTGCCCGCGACCGGGCTGACGCCGAGGAAGAGGTAGCAGACCAGGATGCCGCCGGCCGTCAGGGCCAGGGACGTCGACAGGTAGAGCATGGTCCTCTTGCCGTTGTGGACCCGGGGCTCGCGCATGATCTGCAGGCCGTTCGAGACGGCCTCGATGCCGGTGAAGGTGCCGCCGCCCATGGAAAAGGCGCGCAGGAAGAGCAGGGCCATGCCGCCCAAGCCGAGGGTGACCAGGCCGCCCTGGAATCCGGACCGGACGTTGCTGGCCACGGCCCCGATCTCGGGGATGTGTTTGATGATGCCGTAGCCGATCATCAGGACGTGGGTGACCACGAAGAGGATGAAGATCGGCGCCAACAGGGTCACCGATTCTTTGAGGCCCCGGAGGTTGATGACGACGAGGAAGATGATGGCCAGGACCTCGAACGGGATCTTGTACGGCAGGAAGGACGCCGGGAAGAAGCTGAAGATGGCGTCGCCGCATGAGACGATGGAGACCGTGATCGTCAGCATGTAGTCGACGAGCAGGGCGCTCCCGGACAGAACGCCGGCCTTTTCGCCGAGGGTGTGGGTGGCGACGATGTAGCCGCCGCCGCCGGACGGGAAGTACTCGATGATGCGGGAGTAGGCGTAGGAGATGATGAAGACGGTCAGGGCCGTGGCCACGGCCAGTCCCAGGGCGAGGTAGGTGTGCTTGCCCAGGACCTTGAAGGCCTCCTCGGGGCCGTAGGATGCCGAGGACAGGCCATCGGCGCCGAGACCGATCCAGGCCAGGACGGGGATCAGGGCGAGCTTGTGGAAGAGCGACGGGTCCTTGATGTCGCGCGGCGCGCCGACGATCGTGCGCTTGATCTTGCGGCCGATCCGGCCGTTCTCGTCGTTCATGTCATGACCTTGTGGATGGAATAATGCGCATGGAGGGGTTCTGGGGGGGGATCTTTGGGCCGGCGCCTATTATAGGCCCCGGACGCGAAAAATCAAGTCCGGACAGTCCGGGGCGCTTCAGGCCGATGCCGCAATGGTCTCGGCGACCGCCTTTCCGATCCGGGCGGGATTCCTGACGACACGGACGCCAGCCGCCTCGAGGACCTCGATCTTTCGGGCGGCCGTGCCCTGCCCGGCGGACATGATCGCCCCCGCGTGGCCCATGCGCCGGCCGGGGGGAGCGGTCAGGCCGGCCACGTAGCCGATGACGGGCTTCGAGAAGCCGCCGCGGATGAGCCGGGCGGCCTCCTCTTCGGCCGTGCCGCCGATCTCGCCGATGAGGACGACCGCTTCGGTCACGGGGTCCTTTTCGAACATTTTCAGAAGATCGACGAAGGACAGGCCGATGATGGGGTCGCCGCCGATGCCCACGGCGGTCGACTGGCCGAGGCCGAGAAGCGAGAGCTGGTGGACCGCTTCGTAGGTCAGGGTCCCCGAGCGGGAGATGACCCCGACCGGTCCCTGCCGGTGGATGGGACCGGGCATGATGCCGAGCTTGGTCAAGCCCGGTGAGATGATGCCCGGCGTATTCGGGCCGATGAGCCGGGCCGGCGTCCCCCGGAGGGCGGCCTTGACATGGACCAGGTCGAGGGCCGGGTTGCCCTCGGTGATGCAGACGATGAGGACGAGGCCCGCCGAAGCGGCCTCCAAGACGGCGTCTGCGGCGGCCCGGGCCGGGACGAAGATGACCGCGGCGTCGACTCCTTCGTTCCGGACGGCTTCGGCGACGGTATCGAAGACCGGGAGGCCGAGGTGGCGCGTGCCGCCCTTGCCCGGGGTCACGCCGGCGGCGATGGCGGTGCCGTATTCGATCATGCGCTCCGCGTGGAAG
>JAPKZE010000379.1 GCA_026393955.1 Candidatus Aminicenantota bacterium | reverse complement strand
AGGAATTCGACGCCGAGGGCTACGCCCTGCCCTCGAGCCCGGTCAAGGTCTATTACGGCGCCGCCGACACCGCGGTGGGCCTGGCCGTGACGACGGTCGCCGAGCTCCTCGCCGCCTGCTCTGAGCCTCCGTTGTAAGAAGGGGTCAAACCTTAAATCTTATAATTTCCCAATTCCTGCGGGCCGCTTCGAGCGGGGAGGGAAAGGAAATTATAGGATTTAAGGTTTGACCCCCTCTTTTTTATATGCTAAAAAAGAGGTTCGATTCGGCCGTTTGGAGAGAACCATGAAGAGAACGGAGAGGCATCACCTCAAAGAAGACCAGATGGCTACCGGCGTCCATTGGCTCGTCGAGCTCTATCAGACCTACAAGCGCGAGATCACCCTCGTCGCCGGGGCGCTTGTCCTCGCCGCCGTCGTCTTCAGCGGGCTCCTGATCATCCGCACCCAAACCCGGAGCGTCCGCAGCCGGGCCATCGGCGAGGTCATGGACCTGGCCGCCGAGGTCGCCCAGAAGCCCGAGAAGCTGGCCGAGCTCGAGAAGCTGGCCGCCAAGGGACGGACATCGCGCCTGGCCAACATGGAGCTGGCCAAGCATTGGGCCGAGAAGAGCGACTGGGCCAAGGCCGATTCCTATCTGGGCAAGCTCCCGGCCGGACCCAAGGACCTGCTCTATTACCAGGCCGAGGACCTCAAGGCCCAGGTCGCCATGGGCCGCAAGGACTACGGCAAGGCCATCGCCATCTACACCAAGATCGGCGACGAGAAGCCCAAGACCTACCCCCTCGACGCCGCCCGGTTCCGCCTGGCCGAATGCCACGAGCTCAAGGGCGACACCGCGACGGCCCTGGAGCTCTACAAGAAGCTCCAGACGGAGTTCCCCCAGTCGTACTTCGGCTACGAGGCCTCCCTCAAGCTCAGCAAGCTGGAGGCCCGGAAGTAGGAGCGGACGTTGCCATTTTGACCGGAAGGGATATAATATCCCTTTAATTTTCCAAGGAGGGATCCCATGGCTTTCATCATCACCGAGGAATGCATCAACTGCGGCGCCTGCGAGCCCGAGTGCCCCAACCAGGCCATCAGCGCCGGCGAGGAACGCTACATCATCGCGCCCGACAAATGCACCGAGTGCGTCGGCCATTTCGACACGCAGCAGTGCGCGTCCGTTTGCCCCGTCGACGCCTGTGTCAAGGACCCCGACCGCAAGGAGACCCAGGAAGAGCTGAAGGCCAAGTACCACAAGCTCGGCGGGAAGTGATCCCGCGTCACTGAGCCTGTTCCTGAAGAAGAGGAGTGAAACGGATTCACTCCTCTTTTTTTTCGGCCTGCCATGAGCGAAGCGACGTCCGAACAGAAGACCTGGCTGAACGGGCTGCTGTTCGTCCTGACCGTCCTCACGGTCTGTTATGCCGGGCTCTCTTGGAGCGCGAGCTTCATCCAGGCCGGCGACACCGCGGGGGCGGACCTGCTCGTCTCACCCGGCCGGGTGCTTCACGACCCCCGGCTCTTCCCCTTGAGTGCCCTCTATGCCGCCTTCCTGATGACCATCCTCGTCGGCCATGAGCTCGGCCATTACCTGACCTGCCGCCGCTACGGCGTCCGGGCCACCCTGCCCTTCTTCATGCCCGGGCCGCCGTTCCTGGGGACCTTCGGGGCGTTCATCCGCATCAAGTCACCCATGTCCTTCAAGCGGCAGGTCTTCGATATCGGCGCCAACGGCCCGTTGGCCGGATTCGCGCTGGCCTTGCCGACGCTGGCTGTCGGGATGTCACTGTCCAAGTGGGCCCCTTTCGTCCCTTCGGAGAATGTCCTCTTCTTCGGGGAGCCGCTTCTCTTCAAGCTCCTGAGCCGTCTCTTTCTCGGCCCCATCCCGCAGGGTTCGGAGCTCATCCTCCACCCGATCGGCTGGGCCGGCTGGGTCGGGCTTCTGATGACCGCCCTCAACCTGTTGCCGATCGGCCAGCTGGACGGCGGACACATCGCCTATGCTCTGCTCGGCCGCCGGGCCCGCCGTCTTTCCGTGCTCATGGTCGGTCTGCTGGCGGTCATGGGCGTCCTTTTTCATATGACCTGGCTTTTCCTGGCCGTCCTCATCCTCGTCCTGGAGTTCCGATCGAAGATGGGCTTCCGCCACCCACCCGTTCTCGACGAGGGCGCTCCGCTCGGCCGGAAAAGAACGGTTCTCGCGTTCGTCATCGTCGCGATCTTCGTCCTTTCTTTCGTTCCCGATCCGGTCCGGGGAGTCGGTCTGTTGGACCTGCTCAAGGGCCATGCGGGTGGGTTCTGATGCCCGGCTTCGATCGTTCCGCGAGCCTCGGATTTATGCACAAGTTCTGTGGAAATGCTGTGGATAAGACCCGCTTCGGTCGGGGCAAGGTCCACTCCTGCATGCACATAGCTCAGACTGCACAGAAGTTCGTCAGCCGCGCATTTTTTGTCTTTTCAACGAGTTAATAACTCATTGAAAAGACAGACGTTGTGGCGTTAAGATGAAGGCACGATGAAGGACGGCCAAAGGAGGCATTGATGGCCGACCAGTTCCGCGAAGCCGAGGCGACATTCTCGCTCCTGCGCGAGAAATTCAAGGAGAAAAGGATCTCTCCCCAGGAGTTCGCCGATTCCCTGAAGCAGCTCCGCATCAAGGACGACGAAGGCCGCTTCTGGGTGATCGGCGCCCAGAGCGGCAAGTGGTACGCCTTCGAGAGCGGCGAATGGGTCGAGGCCAAGCCCCCGTCCCAGCTGGAGAAGAAGGCCATCTGCATCGCCTGCGGCTTCGAGAACGACCTCGAGGCCGAATCCTGCGCCCGCTGCGGCAACTCGTCCGACGAAGCCGCCCCGGAAGCCGTGGCGGCAGCGGCCGGAACGGACGCGGCGGCCGCCGCCGAGGCCGTCCCCGCCGGAAAAGACCCGGTCCTCACGGTCCGGTCCCTGGACGTCGTGTCCTTCCTTTGGTTCTTCGGCGTCCTGGGGCTCTTCGCCGGGATCCTCCTCGGCCTTCTGGTCGGCGTCACCGGCCTCTTCGCAGGCTTCGTCGCCCGTCTTCCCGTCTTCTTCGTCGAACACCGCGGGGACCTGCTGGGCGGACTCGCCTGTTCCTTCATCGGCGGGGTCGCCGGCTTCGCGTCCGGCGCCGCCGCCGGCGCGGCGACGGCCGCCGTGTCGAACGGGATCCTGTCGCTGGTCGGCGGGCTCAGGTTCCGCCGCTCTTGAGCCGGGCCAATCCCCAGGCGATCTGCCCCAGCGACAGCGATTCGTCGTTGGGCGAGTAGGCGACGGGACGGAACACCCGGAATCCCCTGGCCTCGAGCCGCCTCTCCGTCGATTCGAGCAGCCGCCTGTTGAGGAAGACCCCGCCGGCGAGCGAGACCTCCTCCGTGCCGTGCGCCTGCCGGGCCCTCTCCGCCACCCGGACGATGAGAACGGCCAGGGCATCGTGGAACTTCGCCGCGATGACCGGGAGGGGCACCCCCTTGTCCAGGTCGCCGACGACGCCGCGGACGAGAGGGGCGAACGAGATGTCGATGGGCCGGCCGGGTCCCGCCGCGGTCAGCTCCGTCCGGTAGTGACCGCGATAGGCGCGGTCGGCCGCCGCCTCGAAGCGCATGGCCGCCTCGGCCTCGAATTCGAGGCGCTCGGGCGCCGTCCCCGCGATGAAGGACACGGCGTCGAAGAGCCGGCCGCAGCTCGAGGTGAGCGGGCTCCGAAGGCCGCCGCGGATCATCCGCAGCACCGCCTCCCGGCGCGGCCGCTCGATCCTGCGGATCGCTTTGACGTCGGGAATATCCTCGCCGTAGGCCCGGTCGAGCCAGGCCAGGGCCATGCGCCAGGGCTCGCGGGCGGCCAGGTCGCCGCCGGGGAGGGGCACGGCCTCGAACCGGGCGAAGCGCTCGAAGCCGTCGTAGTCGGCCAGGAGGAACTCCCCGCCCCAGGCCGTCCCGTCCGCGCCGTAGCCGTACCCGTCGAGGGCCACG
>JAPKZE010000327.1 GCA_026393955.1 Candidatus Aminicenantota bacterium | reverse complement strand
CGGGTCCCTCGCGCGGGTGGCGGAGTGGGCGCCAATGTCCATCCGCCTCCTCGGTTCCTCCTCCGGGCAAAGGGACGGGACCCGGGGATGATAGAAGAAGCGTCCCGCCTTGACATCCCTCGGGGTTGCGGCCTAATCTTCGCCTTGAAGGGCATCGAGGAGCGGAGAGGACGGTCCCGGGGGCTGCCCGCCTCCCTCCGGGACGGATGTTTTGCAGGCAGGAGGGAGCATGAGATACCCGAAGGTTCTGGCGATCACGGCTCTGATTTCCCTGGCCCTGGTCGGAGGTCTGAGGCTGGCCTCCCTTCCGGCCGCGGGCGGGGACCAGGGTCAGAACGAGGAGGCCATCGCCAAGGCGCTCGCCGATAGGCTGCACGACGAGCTCGGCTTCGAGGCGGGGAAGACATATAGCGGCGCGTCGGCGACGGACGAAAAAGAAAAGGAGAAGCCCGTTCTCTATCCGATCAAGGTCCGCGGCGGATCCGTCCCGATCACCGTCTCGACCATCCGGCGGTTCAAGGGGGGAGTGGTCGTCTTCGCTCATTTCAAGTTCAAGAGGGGGACGAAAGCAGCCGGTCTCGACGGCAAGGGGCTCGCGCCCGGCGAGTGCGCTTGGGTCGACCGGCGGCTGAACCCGGATGAGCCCTGTGAGCTCCTGTTCTACGGCTTCGACGCCAAGATCCATTTCACTCCCGGCGGCTCGGGCGGATACGGGATCAGCATGGAGGTCCGGAGCAACGGAGGGGGGAAATCGCATCCCTGGCACAAGGATTTCTTCCAGGGCTATTCGGATCCTTCCATGGTCGACGAATTCTGGGTGACGAAATCGAAGGACTCGAAGTACCTGATCTGCCGGCTCGATTGAGGCCCGCCCAACGTTCCGCCGTTCGCCGTCATTCCCAGACGACGGCGCCGTGGATCTTGAGCTTGGGGACAGCCACTTTCAGGCGGCCTTCGGCCCATGACCATTCGAGGCGGCCGCCGTCCGGGACCCAGGCGACCGATCTCGGGCGGGCCTCCGTCCGGATCGTCAGTATGATCCCCTCGAGAGGGGGGATGAAGTCGGTGAAACCGTAGCGGTCGGGGAGGGGCATCCCGGCCGTGTTGAGCAGGTGGACGGAGAGCCGGCCGTCGGGGGTTCTCCTCAAGGCGATGTCCAGCGTCGGGGGGCCGTCGACGGTGACGGCGGGATCCGGGAAGAGCTCCGAAGCCAGGCCGCCGATGAAGTCCCTGAGCCAGGGGTGGTGAGAGCGGAAATAGATCGAGGCGACGGGCCCGTAGACCGCGCCGACCTTGCCCTTGCCGAAGGCGTTGACGGTCGCCGCGACCTCGCCGCCCGTCCTCACATCCCGGGTGGGATGGATGAAACCGGCCGCCCGGGCCGTCTTCGGCTTGATCTTCTGCCAGACGCCGTCGGCGTTGGTGACGCCGCCGGCCGACGCCAGCTCGGCCGTCCGCTGGGCCGGAGCGCCCTCGATCTCGACGCCGAGGAGAGGCTCGAACAGCCGGGCGCTCTTCTCGCCGAGCAGGAGCAGGCTCCCGCCCTGTTCGACGTAATCGGTCAGGGCCCGGCGGAACTCCGCGGTCAGCCGGTGCGAATCGGGGACGACGACGAGCGGATACTCGTCGAGGCGCGGCTGGAGCTGGTGCTCGGCCAGGATGTCCACCGAATAGTGGAGGTTGAGCAAGGCGTGGAGGGCGCCCTCGAGATCCTGGAAGACGTCGCCCCAGGGGGCGAAGACGGCGTCGGACCGGTCCCAGAAGCTCTCGCTCGACAGGAGCAGGGCGACCTGCGGCTCGCTCTTCGACTTGTGGCTCACGGCCTGGCGCGCCCGGCAAAAGGCGGCGACCGCCTCTTCCTGGGCGATGATGGGCTCGACGAGGTATCCCGAACGCGTGGGCGTGTGATAGATCTGGAAGCCGCCGCCCTGCATCAGGACGACGGAAGCCTCCTGCATCAGGTGTTCGACCGGCTTGATCGACCAGGCCAGATCCTTGCCCTTGTCGAAGCCCCAGGCCATGAGGTCCCAGGGCATCCCCGTCGAAGCGAGATAGCGGGCCTCGACCCTGGCCCGGTCGACCGAAAGAGAGGGCGAATAATCGCCCGACAGGAAATCGAGCTTGGCCTCGACCGGCTTGGGCGCGAAGGTCGTGTACATCCAGTTCGAGGTCAGCTGCAGTCCGGGGTTGGCGGCGTGGACCGCGTCGATCCAATGGGCGAGGTAGCGCTCGAAAGCCCGGCGATGGAATCCTTTCCAGGCGAGCCAGCGCGAGTCGGTCCGGTCTTTCGGGGCGTCCCGATAACCCGTCTCCTTCGTCCAGGCCGCCAGGGCCCGGGGCGACCAGTCGAGCTGGGCCGCCCAGCACTCCCCGTCGGCCCAGACGCCGTCGAGGCCGTACTTCTGCGCGACTTCGTTGAGCTGGGGGATGAGGAGCTCGTCGACGTAAGGGCCGAAGACGCTCGTGGCGTTGGGATCGCGGCGGCCGTTCGCGTCGATCCGGGCCCAGCCGGGATGCTCGGCGACGGCCTGGCTGTCCCAGACGCCCGAGTAATGGATGAAGAGACCGACGCCGACGTCGCGCGTGGCCTTGCGCCACACGGCCAGGCTGTCCTTGACGATGCCGGGGCTCGGCCAGCCGACGGCGGTCGGATAACCGGCCCAGCCGGCGTGGCCCTTGCAGTCGTACTGGACGAAGTCGGGCCTCACCCGCTCGAGGAGGCTGCGGATGTTGTCCTCGGAGATGTCGGCGCCGAGGGCGGTGTCGGTCGCCTGGGGGTGGAGGTCGAAGTGGAGCCCGAAAAAGGCGTCCTTGCGGGGGATGGGGGCCGAGCGGGGGAACGTGAACGCGGCGCGGTCCTGTGCCGGCGCAACAGGCTCGGGCTTCCGACAGGACACGCCGACGCTGGCCGCCGCGGCAGCCAGATACGCCAGACCCGCGCAATGAAGAGCTCTTGGGAATGTCACTTCGCACCTCCCCAATGAAGAATGGGGACACGTACCCGGGGTACATGTCCCCCGGTAGGCGGCGGCTATCTCGCTTTAACCGCCCGCTCGACCCGCTCCAGCGCCTCGAGAAGGACGGAACGGGGGCAGCCGAAGTTGATGCGGACGAAGCCCGCCGCCTCGTCGCCGAAGATCTTGCCGTCGCTGAAATAGACGCCGGCCTTCTTCAGGAAGAAGTCGTTGAGCGCACCGGGCTCGATCCCGAGCCCGCGGCAATCGAGGAGCGCCAGATAGGTCCCCTCGGGCCGGATGAGCTTGATCTCCGGGAGCCTGTCCGCCAGGAACCGCTCGAGGATGTCGATATTGGCTTCGAGATAGGGCAGCAGGGCGTCGAGCCAATCGTCGCCGTGGCGGTAGGCCGCCTCGAAAGCGACGATGCCGAGGGCGTTCCCCAGATCGAAGCCCGAGCGTTCCGCCTCGTCCTCGAACTTCTTGTGGAGGTCGGGGTTGGGCACGACCACGGCGGCCGTGCTCAATCCGGCCGTGTTGAAGGTCTTGCTCGGGGCGATGCAGGTGATCGTCTGCTGGGCCAGCTCAGGCGCGAGCGCGGCGAAGACCTGGTGGCGGTGTCCCCGGTAGGTGAGATCGTGGTGGATCTCGTCGCTCACGACGAGGAGGTCCCGCTCGACGGCGATCCGGGCCAGGGCCTCGAGCTCCGCCCGCGTCCAGACGCGGCCGACCGGGTTGTGGGGGCTGCAGAGGATGAGCATCCGGCCGGGGGCGTCGATCCTGGTGCGCAGGTCGTCGAGGTCCATCGTGTAGCGCCGGCCGTCGAACCGGAGCGGGTTGCGGACCACCCGGCGTCCGTTGTTCTCGATGGCATAGAAGAAGGGATGGTAGACGGGCGTCTGGACGATGACGGGATCGCCCGGCCGGGTGAAGGCCCGGACGATATAGTTCAGGGCCGGCACGATGCCCGGGGTCATGGACAGCCAGGATGGCTCGACGGTCCAGCCGTGCCGCCGCCCGAGCCAGCCGGCCGCGGCCTCGAAGAACGAGGGCGGGACGAGCGGATAGCCGAAGACACCGTGTTCGGCCCGGCGGCGCAGGGCCTCGACGACCGCCGGCGGGGCCTCGAAGTCCATATCGGCCACCCACATCGGGATGGCGTCCGCGACGCCGAGGTCCCGGCGCGGATGGGCCCACTTCATGGACTCGGTCCCGGTCCGGTCGACGATCCGGTCGAAATCGTACTTCAAATGAGGAACTTGCCGTCTTTGGCGATGAGCTTGCCGTTGGCCCGGACGGTCACCTTGTCGACCAGGGCGTCGAAGTGGAACTTGCTCTTGTTCTTGCCGATGCCGTAGGAATCGCCGATGGCGAAGTGGACCGTGCCGAAGGCCTTCTCGGCCTCGAGCATGTTGGGGCAGATGCGGGCGCCCTTGTTCGTGCCGATGCCGAACTCGCCGATGACGCGGGCCGTCGGATCGTCGCCGACCGTCTTGATGACCTCGGCGATGCCGGCGCCCTTGAAGGCGACGAGCCGGCCGGCCTTGAACGTCATCTCGCCGCGGCCGAGCTTGTCGTCGATGAGGCCGATGACGATCCGGCCGGTGAAGGTCTCCTCGACCGGGGCCGTGAAGCACTCGCCGGCCGGAAGATTGCCGTGGACGCCCTTGCGGGAGATGTTGCCGATGTCGTCGTGCCAGGCCCGGCCCTTGACGCTGAAGGCGATCTTCGTCCCGGCCGCGTTCTCGACGACGATGTCGGCGTCCCGGACGGCCCGGATGACCTTCCGGGTGAACTTGGCCATCTCCGAGAAATCGATGGCCACCAGCCGCTCCATCATGTCCCGGGTGATCCCGGGCATCATGCAGATCCGGCCGTGCTTGGACCCCTGCGCGACCATGAAGCCCCGGAAGGGCTTCTCGGCGAAGCGGCCCTCGAGGAGGTAGGTCGTGACCGACGCGCTCTCGATGAGCGCCTTGAACTGCCGGGTCGGCTCCGTGATGGGCCGCAGGGTCTCGGTCATGAGGTAGGTCGTCGTCTCGGCGCCGGCCTGCTTGGCGTAGAAGGCCAGGGCCTCGGCGATCTCGAGCTTCGGCGTGTCGGTGACGAGCAGGTATTTCTCGCCTTTGCGGATCCGGAGCGCCTGGTTGACGGCCCGGTCGGCGGCCGCGTAGAGCCTGTCATTCTTCATGGGGAACCTCCGTTCTCGCTGTTCCGTCATTTCTGCCGCCGCGCGTCCCAGTAGACGAAGCCGCAGAGCAGGGCGAACGCGGCCAGGCTGATGATCTGCCCGTAGCTGCCGAACCAGGACGCGGGCGCACCGTCGACCCAGCGTCCGCCCTCGAAGACCATGGAAATGCCGAGACTGACATAGTGGTCGAGCTTGGTCAGCTTGAGGACGGCCAGGACGATGCCCATGAGGGCGCCCCCGGCGATGAACCCGGACGAGATGAGCGTCCCGCGGTTGTTGCGCCGCTCGGCCAGCTCCTTGTCCTTGGTCGAGGACTTAACGAGGTGGGAGATGAATCCGCCGACCAGCAGCGGGGTCGTCAGCGGCAGGGGCAGGTACATGCCCAGGGCGAAGGCCAGCGGCGGCACCTTGGCCAGCTCGGCGACCAGGGCCACCGAGGCGCCGATGGCGTAGAGAAGCCAGGTCACGGGCTCGCGCGACATCATCGACTTGATGACCGTGGCCATGAGGTTGGCCTGGGGAGCGGCCAGGGCGCCGCTCTGGAAGGAGAAGGCTTTGTCGAGGACCCAGATGGCCACGCCGACCGTCAGCGCCGAGACGAGGATGCCGGCGAACTTGAGCCGCTCCTGGTTGCGCGGCGTCGCCCCGAGCCAGTAGCCGATCTTGAGGTCGGTGACGAAGCTGCCCGAGATCGACAGGGCCGTGCAGACGACGGCCCCGATGAGCAGGGCGACGGCCATGCCCTCCTTGCCGGCGAGGCCCGCGCCGAGCAGGAGGACGCTCGACAGGATGATCGTGATCAGGGTCATGCCCGAGACGGGATTCGTCCCGACGATGGCGATGGCGTAGGCGGCGACCGTCGTGAACAGGAAGGACAGCAGGATGCAGATGACGACGCCGATGACGGCCAGCTTGAGGTTCGAGATCCAGAGGAAATAGAGGAACAGGCCCGCGGCCGTGGCCAGGAGGCCGAGGATGATGGTCTTCATGTTGAGGTCGCGGTCGGTCCGGGCGACCGCGGCCGCGCCGCCCTTCTTGCCCTTGAAGATCTCGCGGAAGCCGAGCGAGAACGACTTGATCATGACCGGCATGGACTTGATGATGCCCAGGACGCCGGCCATGAAGATGGCCCCGATGCCGATGTTGCGGACGTAGGTGGTGAAGATCTGCGTCTCGCTCATCCCGGAGATGGGCATGATGCCCGGGTAGACGGCCCCGGGCACGTGCTGGCCCAGGAACCAGATGGCCGGGATGAAGGCGAAGTGCGACAGCAGCCCGCCGGCGACGATGACCGCGTTGTAGCGCAGGCCGATGACGTAGCCGAGGCCGAGGAAGGCCGAGAGGGCGTCGATCTTGAGGACCATCTTGGTCTTCACGGCCAGATTGTCCATGAAGGGCAGGAAGCGGAAGTTGATCATCTCGTCCCAGAGGCGGACGCCGATGGCCAGGAACTCGTAGACGCCGCTGACGACGACGCCGAGGATGAGGGCCATGGCCTGCTGGCCGCCGGATTCTCCGGAGACCAGGATCTCGGTCGTGGCCGTGGCCTCGGGGAAGGGCAGCTTGCCGTGCTGCTCGACGCAGAAGTAGCGCCGGAGGGGCGTCAGGAACAGGACGCCGAGGCAGCCGCCGAGGAAGGTCGACAGGAAGATCTTGACGATGTCCGTCGGCAGGCCGAGGATGTAGAGGGCCGGGATGGTGAAGATGGCCCCGGCGACGAGCGCGCCGGAGGCGGCGCCGATCGACTGGAGGATGACGTTCTCCAGGATGGTGCTCTTCCTCTTATAGACGTAGCCGATGCCGACGGCCAGGATGGCCACGGGGATGGCGGCCTCGGGCACGGTCCCCACCTTGAGGCCCAGGTAGGCGATCGAGAAGGTGAAGAAGAGGGACATGAACAGCCCCCAGATCACGGACCGGGCGGTGACCTCGGGGACCCCGGCGTCCGCGGGGACGTAGGGCTTGTAGGACTGGCCGGGGGGGAGCTCCTGATAGGCTTCAGGCGGCAGGGACTTCCGGGACGTCTCCATCGCGGTCTCCTTTCGCAGCGTGTCGTTTATGAAAAAAACTCAGGCTGTGAGACTCAGGACGTCTTGGTGTACCTCGAAAGCACGTCTTCGCTGAGGCGCTGGAAGGCCTCGGCGTCGACCTTGACCTTCTTCTCCTCGCGGGCCTTGGCCATGTAGGACTGGAGGAACTTGTTCTTCTTGTCGCCGAGGAGGGTGTCCCGCTCGGTGGCCTTGACCTTGTCGAACTCCTCCCGGGTCGCTTCCTTCCTCTCGAGGACGCGGAAGAGGGCGTAGCCCTCGTCCACGGCCATCGGCTCGCTGGCCTGCTTGAGGGGCAGGCTGAAGACGAGGCGGTCGACCTCGGCCCGGTCGCCGACGAGGCCCAGATACTGCTCCTTCTTGTGGGCCTCGACGAACTTGTACTCGAGCTTGAGCTTGGTCGATTCGCCGCTCCAGTCGTCCTTGAGCGACGCCCGGGCCTCCCGGAGCCTGGCCAGGGCCTTTTCCTTCTTGAGGGTGTCGAGGATGTCCGTGGCGACCTGGCCGCGGACCTCTTCGAACGTGGCCGGGCGCTCCGGCTCGACCGTCTTGAGCTCGGTCAGGGCCTCGCCCGCGTAGGTGAAGATGGGGGCGGAGATATCCTTCTCCTTGAGCGCGAACAGGGACTCGCTGACGGCCCCGGACGAATCGAAATCGCCCAGCGGATCGCCCTTCTTGAGCGCGCCGGTCGAGGCCGGCTTGAGGCCCTCCTTCTGCGCGGCGACGTCGAGGCTCTTCTCCTTGCTGGCCAGCTTCTCGAGCCGCTGGATGCGCTCGGCGACGAGGGCCCGGGCCTTCTCCTCCTCGAGGATGCCCTTGATCGTGGCCGTTACCTCGGCCAGGGACTTGGTCAGGACCGCGGTCTTGGCCGTGACCTTGAACACGGCCGCCCCGGCGTCGGTCTCGACGACGTCGGAGACGCCGCCCTGGTCGAGCTTTCCTGCGGCCTCGGTCTCGGGAGCCGTGAGGGACCGCCAGTCGTAGGCTCCCCAATCGCCGCCCGCGGCGGCCTTGTCGTCCTTGGAGAACGCCTTGGCCAGCGCGGCGAAATCCTCGCCCCCGGCCGCGCGCTTCTGCACGCTCCGGGCCTGGGCCAGGACGGCCTCCTTGTCGGTGGCCGTGAAGGGCAGCCAGATCCGGCTGACCTGGACCGTCTCGGGTTCCTGGAATTGGGCCGTGTTGTCCCGGTAGTACTTGGAGATCTCGTCGTCCTTGACCGCGACCTCCTTCTTGAGGTCGGCGGTCCGCAGGACGACGTAGTCGGCCGTGCGCCGTTCGGGCATCCTGTAGCCCGCGGCGTTCTTGTCGAAGTGGGCCCGGAGATCGGCTTCGGCGGGCGTCGCGGCGATCTCGGTCTTGGCCGTCTCGACGACGAGGTATTCGATCTTGGCCGAATCGTTCTGCTTCCGGTAGTTCTCCCAGACCTCGTCATCGGTCACGAAGAGCCCGGCGGTCAAGACCCCGACGACCTTGCCGATGAGGACCTCCTGGCGGAGCCCGGCCTCGAAATCGGCCAGATTGATGTGGTTGTACTCCAGGATGCGCCGGTAGTCCTCGAAGCCGACGAACTGGCCGTTCTGCTGCAGGGCCGGGAAGGCGACGATCTTGGCCCGGACCTCGGCGTCGGTCGTCCGCAGGCCCATGTCCGCGGCGATCTGGAGCAGCAGCCGCTGCTGGACGAGCTGCTCCAGGGTCTGCTGCGGGATGCCGAGCTGCTGGATGAGGCCGGCGTTGAGGTCCCCGCCGAACTGCTTCCGGATGGCCTCGAGCCTGGTGCGGAGGGCCTGGAAGTACTCGTCGGCGGTGATCTTGACGCCGCCGACGGAGGCCAGGGAGTTGGACCGGTTGGTCTCGCCCAGGCGGCCGGCGCCGCCCCAGATGGCGAAGATGGCGATGATGAACGTGGCGACGATAAGCCAGAGGATGGGCTTGAGCGACTTGACGTTCCGTCTCATGGTTTTCAGCATGGGATCACCTCGAACGGCGTCGCCGCTCTTCGTCGAAAAGGGGACGCAGCTTCTGATAGGTCGTGTCCAGGTCCTCGATGAAGACCCGGGCGCCCCCGACGAGGGGCATGAAATTGGAATCCCCCGTCCAGCGGGGGACGATGTGCAGATGGTAATGCCCGGTGACGCCGGCGCCCGCGCTCGCGCCCAGGTTCATGCCGGCGTTGAAGCCCTGCGGCCCGTAGGCCCGGCCGAGGACGCGGAGGGCCCGCTGGAGGAGCTCGGCCAGCTCGTTCCTCTCGGCGGGGCGGGCCTTGGCGAAGTCGGCCAGGTGCCGCTTCGGCGAGATCAGGAGATGGCCGGGCGTGTACGGGAAGCGGTTGAGCAGGATGAAGTTGTGCCGGCCGCGCCAGACCACGGCCGCGGCCTGATCGTCGCCGCTCTTGAGCGCCTGGCAGAAGATGCAGCGTTTCGTGGTCAGGCCCCGGCGGACGTAGTCGGCCCTCCAGGGGGCGGCGATGTAGCGCATTACTTGTTGATCAGCTCCTTGAGGAGCTTGCTCGGCTTGAAGTAGAGGACCTTCTTCGGCGGGACCTTGACCGGCTCGCCCGTCCGCGGGTTGCGCCCGGCCCGGGACGTCCGCTTGCGGAAGCGGAAGCTGCCGAAGCCGCGGATCTCGATCTCCTCCCCGCGGAGGATGGCCTCGCGGATGGTCTCGAAGAACAGGTTGACGCCTTCTTCGGCCTCCTGCTTCGGGATGTTCAGTTCCTGGGAGATCTTGTTGGTCAAGTCCGCCTTAATCATGGGTGTCCTCCTTCTTGGTTCGCTTCTTGGGGGCCTTGAAGCCCTTCAGCTGGTCCCTCATGACATCGCCGAGGGTCATTCGGTCGTTCTGGGATTCCATGAAGCGCTGGAAGTCCTGCTTCTCCATGTCGTAGATGGCCTGCTTGAAGCTCAGGGAGATCTTCTTGGCCTTGGGATTCATCTTGATGATCTTGGCGTTGCGTTCGTCGCCCACGGCGAACGCGTCTGACGGCTTCTCGAGCTTCTTCTCGTCGAGCTCGGCGGTGAAGACGACGCCCTCGATGCCGGGGATGATCTCGACGAAGGCGCCGAAATCGGTCAGGCGGACGATCTTGACCTTGACCACGTCGCCGGGCTTCTGGCGGGTGAAGAACTCCTCCCAGATGTCCCCTTCGAGCTGCTTCATCCCCAGCGAGACCTTCTGCTTGTCGACGTCGATGTTGAGGACGATGACCTCGAGCTCCTGGCCGACCTGGAGCTTCTCGGAGGGGTGTTTGACCTTCTCCCAGCCGATGTCGGAGATGTGGACGAGCCCCTCGATGCCCTTCTCGACTTCGACGAAGGCGCCGAAGTCGGTCAGGCTGGTGACCGTGCCCTTGACCCGGGAGCCGATGCCGTGGGCCTGCCGGAAGGTCTCGAGCGGGTGCGGGGAGGCCTGCTTGAGGCCGAGGGAGATGCGCTTGGTCGTCGGGTTGACGTCGAGGATGTTGACCACGACCTCCTGGCCAGGGCTCAGGACCTTCTTGGGGTGGACGAGCTTGCGCGACCAGGTCAGATCGGAGATGTGGACGAGGCCCTCGACGCCCTTCTCGAGCTCGACGAAGGCGCCGAAATCGGTCAAGCTGGAAACCTTGCCGGCGATCTTCTGGCCGGCCTGGTACTTCTCGGCGATGTTGGCCCAAGGGTCGGGCGTCAGCTGCTTGAGGCCCAGGGAGATCTTCTCATCCTTCTCGCTGAAGTCGAGCACGACCACCTCGACCTCCTGGCCGACGGTCAGGTGCTCGGAAGGATGCGCGCTCTTGCCCCAGGAGATGTCCGAGACGTGGAGCAGGCCCTCGATGCCGCCGAGGTCGACGAAGGCGCCGAAGTTGGTCAGGGACTTGACCCGGCCGGCGACCTTCTGGCCCTTGGCCAGGCCGCCGAAGACGCGCTTCCTCTTCTTCTCCCGCTCGTCCTGGAGGACGAGCTTGCGCGACAGGACGGCGTTCTCGGTCTTGCGGTCGAACTTGAGGACCCGGAACTTCAAGGTCTGCCCGATGATGTGCGAGGCGTCCCTGACCTGGCGGATGTCGACGTGGGACTCGGGCAGGAAGGCCGAGATGCCGACGTCGACATTGAAGCCGCCCCGGGTCCTCTCGATGACCGTGCCGGTGACGACCTGGCCGTGCTCGAAGGCCTGGTCCAGGTCCTCGATGGCCCGCAGCCCGTCGGCCAGCTTCTTGGACAGGACGAGGTAGCCGTCCTTGAGGTCGGTCTTCTCGAGCATGGTCTCGACCTCGCTCCCCGGCCGCAGCTCGGCCAGGGCCCGGGGGTCGGTGAACTCCTCATTGGGGATGAGGCCCTCGGTCTTGAAGCCGACGTCGACGATGACGTGGGTCGGGGTGCATTTGATGACCCGGCCCTTCAGGAGCTTCCCCATGGTGATCTCTTTGGTGCTGTATTCGTAGCGGTCGAGCAGGTGCTCGTAGTCTTCCGACGACATCCTTTCGTCGCGTTCGGGCTGCTTGGTCGGCTCGGACTTAGGGACTAAGCGTCGGCGGCCTTTTCCTCCTGCAGGATCTTGGCGATCTCCTCCTCGGAGGGGAGTTCGTCGAGGCCGTTAAGCCCCAGGTAGAGAAGGAACTCGTCGGACGTCCTGTAGACGAGCGGGTTTCCCGGCGCTTTTTTCCGTCCGACGATCTTGATCAGCTTCTTGTCGAGCAGGGTCTTCAGCGAGCCGGTCGAGTCGACGCCCCGGACGGCCGAGATCTCCGACTGGGTCACGGGCTGGCGGTAGGCGATGACGGCCAGGGTCTCGAGGCCGGCCGACGACAGCCGGTTCTTGCGCTCGATCTGAAGCAGGCGGCGGACCTCGCGGTCGTGGCCGGGCTTGGTCGAGAAGATCCAGCCCCCGCCGGCCCGGATGATGTGGATGCCGCGGCCGCCGGCGCCGTAGCCGGCGACGAGCTCGTCGACGGCGGCCTGGATGTCGGCGGCCGGGACGCCCTCGAGCACGGCCTGCAGCCGCTCCAGGGACACGGGCTCCTGGGACACGAAGATGAGGGATTCGACGAGGGCCTTGAGGTCGTCAGTCATGGGCAGCCGTCCTGCGCGCGTCCTTGCGGAGCCAGACGCGGATCGTCTTGAAGAGCTCGTCCTGGACGGCCACGGCCACCCTGGACTTGACCAGCTCGAGGATGCAGAAGAAGGAGACCAGGGCCTCCTCGAGCGAGGCGTGGGACTCGAAGTATTCGAGGAAATCGATCACGGACCTCTCGTGGAGGAGCGTCACCAGCTCCTTCATCTTGACCTCGGTGGACACGTCCCGGCCGCGGATGATCCGCGTGTCGTCGGCCTCGCGGCGCTTCATCATCAGGAAGAAGGACTCGGCCAGATCGAACAGGGACAGCTCCACCGGCTCGAGCTCGCTCTCGCCGTGGAGAGGCGGGATGAAATCCCGCTTCCACTGGAGGATCTGGACGTCCTCCCGCTCGCGGAGGAGGGAGCAGGCCGCCTTGACCCTCGAGTACTCGAGGAGGCGGTCGATGAGGACGCGGCGCGGGTCCTCGTGCTCGGCCAGGTCGGTCTCCCGCGGCAGGAGCATCTGGGACTTGATGTAGATGAGCAGCGCGGCGATGAACACGAACTCGGCCTCGCGGTCGAGGTTGATCTCCGTCTTGCGGTCGAGGTAGCCGAGGTAGTCGCGGGTGATGGCGGCGATGGGGATGTCGTGGATGTCGATCTTCTTCTTGCGGATGAGGAAGAGGAGCAGGTCGAGCGGGCCCTCGAAGACGTCGAGCCGGACCTGGTAGCCGTCGGCCGCCTCCGCCGTCGGCGGCGCGAGGGGGGCGTCCTCGACGGGCAAGATCTCGGGGGATGTCTCGGTCAT
>JAPKZE010000312.1 GCA_026393955.1 Candidatus Aminicenantota bacterium | reverse complement strand
CATTCCTACCGCAAGCCCTGGCAGCTGCCGGAGTGAGGAGAGCGACCATGAACAAAATGCGCTATTCGATCGCCGCCACGGCTCTCCTTCTCCTGGCGTTTCTGACGCTCGCGGCCATCCCCGCGGCGGGGCAGGGAGACTCTTTGGAGTCCATCCTCAAGGACCTCCAGACCTACGACACCTCCGACACCGGCCCCGCCATGCGCCTCCATGCCTATGTCTTCTCACACAAGGACAACGCCTCGGCCCGCAAGGAGACAGAGGCCGCGCTGCTCAAGTTCGTCCAGGGCGCGCCCGCACCGGCCGGATTGATGGCCGCCTGCCGGTCGCTCAGCCTTATCGGCGGCGCCGACGCCGTCCCGGTCCTGGCGGCCCTGGCGCTCAAACCGGAGACGACCGACGCCGCATGTTACGCTCTCGAGCGGATCCCGGGGCCGGAGGCCGATGGGGTTCTCGTCGCGGCGCTGGACAAGACCGCCGGCGACGTCCGCCGCGGTATCGTCTTCTCGCTCGGAGCGAGAAGGTCGGCGGCGGCGGTGCCGGCGCTGGCGCGGCTGGCCGCGGGCAAGGACACGACAATCGCCGCCGACGCGGTCAAGGCCCTGGGCAAGATCGGCGGCCCCGAGGCCGTCAAGGCCCTCACGGCCGCGCTGGGGAAGGCCGCCCCCGCTCTCAAGTCCGAGATCGCCTCGGCCCTCCTGCTGGCCGCGGAGGCTTCCTGGGCCGCCGGGGACAAGGCCGCGGCCGCGGCCGTCTATGACCAGGTTTTCTCGGCTAACGTCTCCGTGATCTCGCGCCAGGCCGCGTTCAAAGGCAAGATCGCGGCCGGGGCCGACGCGCAGGGCGCCATCCTCAAAGCCCTGACCGGGAAGGACACCCAGCTTTATGCGCCCGCTCTGGCCATGGTGCCGGCGGCGTTCGGTCCGGCCGAGATCGGCCGGGTCACAGAGCTTATGGCCCGCCTGCCCGAGGACGGGCAGGTCCAGCTCGCGGCCGTCTTGGCGAGATATCCGGCCGAAACCGTCAGGCCCACGCTTCTCGCCGCCGCGGAAAGCCCGTCCCTAAACGTGAGGCTGGCCGCGCTCCGGTCCATCGCCTGGGCCGGCGACGGCAAAGCGGTCCTGTTCCTGGCGAATAAGTCGGCCCGGACAGCCGGGCCCGAACAGGAGGCCGCCCGGGAGGCCCTGGCCCGGATGAAGGGCCTCGACGTCGACACGGCGGTCCTCGAACATCTGGCCAAGGCCACGGACGACGCGGTCAAGGCCGAGCTCGTCCAGGCCGCGAGCGCCAGGCGCCTCGGCGCGGCCAAGCCCGTCCTCATGGGCCTGGTCGCGTCGGGTTCGCCGGCCCTCCAGGCGCGGGCCGCGGCCGCACTCCGGACGCTGGGAGTCCAAGCCGACATCCCCGCCCTCCTCGATCTCCTGAGCGGGCTCGAAGATGAAACGGCTCGCGAGACGATGCAGGATACGGTCGCGGCGGTCGCCCGGACGAACCCGCAGGAGCTGGCCCGCGCCGGCGAGGTCAAGGCCCGGCTCGGCGCCGAAAAGGATCCAAAGAAAAGAGCGGACCTGCTGCGCGTCCTGGGAAAGATCGGCGACGATTCGGCCCTGGCCATGGTCCGGGCCGCCCTCGGGGATCCCGACGGGACGGTCGTCGACGCGGCCGTCCGGGCCCTCGCCGATTGGCCGACCGTCGCCGCGCGCGATGATGTTCTCGAGATCGCCCGGACCGCTCTCGTTTTCAATCACCGCGTCCTGGCCATAAGGGCTTGCATCCGCATGATCGGGCTCGAGCCCAACCGGTTGCCCGAGGCCGCCGCGGCCGACCTCCTCAAGGTCCTGGCCCTCGCGACGCGGACCGAGGAGAAGCTTCTCATCCTAGGGCTTCTCGGCCGATTCCCGTGCGTCACCGCCCTGAAGACGGCCGAATCGCTGCTCTCGGACCCCACGGTGACCGCCGAGGCCAAGCTCGCCGCGGACCGCATCCGCCGCTCCTTGAAATAAACAAAGAAGCTGCGAGAGCTTCTAGCGGAAAACTAAAAAGGTGTAGGTTTGACCCCATCTTGGGAGGCATGACATGATCGAAGGACAGGCGTCCGGGGCGAGTTCGCCCAAGCTCCGCTACGGCATGATCGGCGGCGGCCAGGGCGCGTTCATCGGTGACGTCCACCGCAAGGCCCTCGCCATGGACGGCCAGGCCGAGATCGTCTGCGGCGCCTTCTCGCAGAGCTACGAGAACACCCTGGCCACGGGGGACGCGCTCGGCCTCCCGAAGGAACGCCTCTACCGGACGTTCACAGAAATGATCCACGGCGAGTCGCAGCGGCACGACCGGCCCGACTTCCTCATCATCGTCACCCCGAACAGCACCCACTATCCCGCCGCCAAGCTGGCCCTCGAGCACGGCTTTTCCGTCGTCTGCGAGAAGCCGCTGGCCACGAGCTCGACCGCCGCCGCCGAGCTGGCCTGTCTCGTCCGCGAGACCGGGCTCCTCTTCTGCGTCACCTACGCCTATTCGGGCTACCCCGTCGTCAAGCATCTCCGCGACTTGATCGCGGCCGGGGAGATCGGCGAGATCCGCTTCGTCAACGGCGAGTACCCCCAGGAGTGGCTGGCCGCCAAGCTCGAGGACACGGGCCAGAAGCAGGCCGCCTGGCGGACGGACCCCAAGCTGGCCGGCGGCTCAAACTGCGTCGGCGACATCGGCAGCCACATCGAGTTCATGGCCGCCTACATGACCGGCCTCGAGATGGAGTCGCTCTGCGCCCGCCTCGATCGCTTCGGCCCGGGAAGGCCCCTCGACGACAACGCCACCGTCCTGGTCAACTTCAAGGGCGGGGCCCGGGGCGTCTACTGGAGCTCCCAGATCGCCGCCGGCCACGACAACGCCCTGCGCCTGCGCATCTACGGCACCAAGGGCGCCGTCGAGTGGTTCCAGGAGACGCCCAACACGGCCCGCGTCTCGTTCCTCGACCGTCCGACCGGCATGATCTCGCGCGGCCGCGACCCCATGTCGCTGCGAGCTCAGTCGCTCTCGCGCCTCCCGTCGGGCCACCCCGAAGGCTATTTCGAATGCTTCGCCAACGTCTATGCGACCTATCTCGCCGCGCTCGCGAAGAAGCTCCGCGGCGAGCCGCTCGCTCCGGCCGGCCTCGACTTCCCGAACGTCGACGACGGCGTCCGGGGCGTCCGCTACATCGAGAGCTGCGTCGAGAGCTCCGCCCGCGGCTCTGTTTGGGTAGAGATGGGGACATGAAGAAGGAGGAATCGATGGCGAGACCAGTTACCCTGTTCACCGGCCAGTGGGCCGACCTGCCGTTCGAAGAGGTCTGCAGAAAGGCCAAGGCCTGGGGCTACGACGGCCTGGAGATCGCCTGCTGGGGCGACCACATGGACGTCCGCAAGGCCGCGGCCGACCCGGCCTATGTCCGCGACCGGAAGCGCATCCTCGACAAGCACGGCCTGAAATGCTGGGCGCTCGGCGCCCATCTCGCCGGCCAGTGCGTCGGCGACGAGTACGAGCCGCGCCTGGACGGCTTTGCCCCCGACGCCGTCAAGGGCAAGCCCGAGGCCTTGCGCAAGTGGGCCGCCGACGAGATGAAGTCCGCCGCCCGGGCGGCCCGCAATATGGGCTGTTATGTCGTCAATGGCTTCATGGGCTCGCCCATCTGGAAGGCCTGGTACTCCTTCCCCACGACGACCGAGGAGATGGTCGAAGCCGGCTTCCAGAAGATCCTGGCCCTCTGGTCGCCCATCCTCGACGAGTTCGACGAGCAGGGCGTCAAGTTCGCCCTGGAGGTCCACCCGACCGAGATCGCCTTCGACGTCTACACGACCCGGCGCCTGCTCGACACCTTCAACGGCCGGCTGGCCCTGGGGCTCAACTTCGACCCGAGCCACCTCGTCTGGCAAGGCATCGAGCCGCACCTGTTCATCCGCGATTTCGCCGATCGCATCTACCACGTCCACATGAAGGACGTGGCCGTGACCCTCGACGGCCGGGCCGGCCTCCTCGGCTCGTTCCTGCCTTTCGGCGACGTCCGGCGCGGCTGGAACTTCCGCTCGCTCGGCCACGGCGACGTCGACTTCGACGCCGTCCTCCGCGAGCTCAACGCCGCCGGCTACGACGGCCCGCTCTCGGTCGAGTGGGAGGACAACGCCATGGACCGCGAATTCGGGGCCAAGGAAGCGCTCGAGTTCGTCCGGGCCATGAACTTCTCGCCGTCCAAGGTGTCCTTCGACAAGGACTTCGGGAAAGAAAAATAGGGCCGCGCCCGCCGGACGGCCCTCACTTCGCCCGGAACCGGGCGGTTTCGCGAACCCGCGTCCGCAGGCCGTCGATGACCGGCGGGATGGGGTCGCGCGGTGCGCCCTTGAGGACGAAGACGATGAGGGCCGCTTCGCCCGGCGCGTCCGCGCTCGAGGAGATGCCGACGCCCTGGACGCCGCGCTGTTTCATAAGTCCGGCCGCCCGGGCGCGGTGGACGGTCCGGGCCCGTTCCACTTCCGATTCGGAGATCGGATAAGCGAACCGGAGGGAGTCGCCAGACCGTTCGGCCAAATCGCTTTCCCCCGCCGTGAGAAGGCCTCTCGACCGCATCGAGTCCACCTCGATGATCCGCGTGGGGATGCCGTCGACCGACACAGGGAGGTTTCCGCGCGACGTCCCCCGGCCGACGAAAAGAAGGATGGCCGGCTCGCCGGGGCGGTCGTAGCTCAGCCCCACGCCCAGGGCCAGGACCTCCGCATGGCCCAGCAGCTCATCGGCGTGGGCGTCACGCACATGGGCAGCCGCCTGCCGGTCCCCGGCCGAGAGGACGACGCCTTCCATGCCGAAGGCTAGGGCTGGGGCCGGCTGGACGATCGCGCAGGCGGCCACGGCGTGCGGGCCGACCGCGCCGTCTCCGGCGAAGACGAGCCGTTCCCCGGTGTCCTTGTCGGCGAGCTGCTGCAGGATGACGGATACGGGGCTGGCGACCGTCTCCGTCGACGTCCCGGCGAACAGCAGCCCCACCGGGTCGGCCGTGTCCTGGGTGACGACCAGGGAGCCGGAATCGCCCTCCGCGCTGAAGCCTGCGTCGGCGATCGTGATCTGGTCCGTGAAGTCGCAGACGTACGTGGATCCCGTGTTGCAGCCCTTCCGGTACTCGACGTAGATCGTGGTGTCGATGGACAGGATGGTGCCGCAGGTCAGGCCGGTCGCGGCACCGCTCTTGGCGACTTTCCGGCCGATGGTCGGGGCCACGCCGGGGCCCGGATTGGGCGTGCCGTCCGTCGGCTCGTCCCCGATGGCCGTCCCGCCGAGCTGGACGATGGTCCCCAGGGGGTCGACGGCGCCAAGCACGATCTCGGCCAGAGCCGCATCCACGTTCGGGCGGGGGTCGTCTTCCAGGTTGAAGAACTGGGACAGGATGGCGGCCGTGACCGTCCCCATCGCGGTACAATTGTTGCCGACAAGCCCGGGCTGGATGATGTCCTCCCCGAGCACGGCCAGGTCGCTCCGGGCCAGGACGTGGTTATTGCTCAGGATGTACAGCTTTCCGCCGCGGCTGACCAGAGAGCCGATCGTGCCGCTGCAGCAGTAGGTCCCGTTGCCCGAGGTCGAGATGTCCTGGGCGTTCCCCCCGGATGTCCCCAAGGGGACGGGGGCGGGAAAGTGGGCCCTCTGGATCGGAGTGGGGACGACGATGACAGAATCCGCGGCCGTCCCGTCGGCCTGGGAAGCCGCCGTTACGAGGACCTCCGTTGTCTTGTCTTCGTAGTTGGCCGACGTCGAGACCGGCGCAGAGTGAGGGGCATAATAGAGCCCTGCCGGGGTGATCGTGCCCGTGACGGCCGAGCCGCCGATAATTCCGTTGACCTTCCAGGCGACGGCCGTGTTCGACGTCCCGGTCACCGCGGCCGAAAATTGGCGCGACCCGAAGGTCCGGACGGTCACCCGGGAGCCGCTTCCGGCGATGACCACGCTGATGGAGGAGCCCGTCTGGACAGTCACCGAGACCGTGCCGGATTTCGTCGAGTCCGAGGCGGCGGTCGCCGTGATGGTCACGGTCGCGGGATTGGGCACGTTTGTCGGGGCAACATAGACGCCTTCCAGGGAGATTAGCCCGT
>JAPKZE010000094.1 GCA_026393955.1 Candidatus Aminicenantota bacterium | reverse complement strand
GGCTCTTTTGCGGGGCGTGGCCGGGGCTTTTCAACGGGTTCGTTGACAGGAGGTCAATAAATGTACGATAATACTGTACAATACAGGAAAAAAGAGATGCCTATCCAAACCACCTATTCCCAGGCCCGCCAGAACTTGTCGAAGCTGCTCGATGAGGTGACTAAAAACCGGGAGACCGTCCTCATCACGCGCCGGCGGGGTGAGAGCGTCGTCATGATCTCGGAGAAGGACGCCGCGAGCCTGTTCGAAACGGCCCACCTGCTGCGCTCGCCCCGGAACGCCAGGCGCCTGCTCGGGGCCCTCGGCCGCGCGCTCGAGGGCAGGAGCGGCCCGCGTCTGTCCGTCGAGGACATCGAAAGGATGCGCGACGAGGTGAGCGGTGGGCGCGAAGCGGCGTGAGGCCGTCTTCGATAAGGACTTCCTGGAAGACCTCCGCTATTGGATCCGGACGGACAGGAAGACGGCCCAGCGGGTCCTCGAGATCGTCCTGGATGTCATGCGCGATCCGTTCTCGGGACTGGGAAAACCTGAGCCGTTGAAGTTTTTGGCTCCCAACCTGTGGTCCCGGCGTGTCAACCTGGAGCATCGGGTTGTCTATCTGGTGGGGGACGACCGCGTCGATTTCCTCCAGGCTAGATATCACTACTAGCTCCTTCTGGTTGACAAAGGTCAACGACCGATATTCTTAAAATACTATTATTATCAGCAAGATATTAAAATATTGATGAATACCAATAAAACAAGTTGACAAACGCCCAATGTAATGCTATTATGTAAACCTACAGGGGAAAAAAATGGAACGCCAGCGAACCCGCAACATTCCGGAGACGCCCTTTGGGCAGCGCCTGAGGGCCGCCCGGAAGATGGCCGGATTGAGCATGGAAGACCTGGCCGGGAAGCTCGGCGGCATGGTCACCAAGCAGGCCATCGGCAAGTACGAGACGGGCCAGATGATGCCGGCGCCTGAGGTCCTGGCGAAACTGGTCGAGGTGCTCAAGATCGTCACCTGGGGCGCTGCGCCCCTGCGGTCGAGCGAGGTGGAGATCGCCGAGGTGGATCGCCTCCATAGTCCCTCTCTTTTCAGGCTGGATACGGAGGCCATGGAGAGCCCCAAGTTCCGGCGGGCCGGGCTCCTGGCGCGTATTCGCGGGAAAGCCCGGGGGGCGGAGCGCGAGAAGACCGTCACGGCCGAGTCCGAGAAGCACGTCTATCTCGCACTGCGGTCTGACGTATCGAGCCCTAAAGAAGGGGCGGGCGATTTCGCGCGAGACATCCAGCAGCTCGAACGCGGGATGCCCGACAAGATCGTCCTGAGGGAAGAGACTTTCCCTTCGCCGGCCACGCGGCGGAACCGCATCGCGCGGGAGTGGGAGGAGGACTCCGGATTGGACCGGATCCGTTTCCGCGAGGGCGAGCGGCTCTCGGCCAAGAGCGAGTCGGCCCTCAAGTACCGCATCGCCGACCATCTCCGGAAGGTCCTGGAGCTCGAGTCCATCCTGGGCCTGCCCGCGCCTTTCAGGAACCCGATCGCCGGGCGCCGCGCCGGATCGTCCGAGGAGGTCGAGTCGGCGGCCCACGAGGTCCGGGAGAGCTGGGAGCTCGGCTCCGCCCCGATCGTGAACCTGCTGGGCCTGCTCGAGGACAAGGGCATCAAGGTCTACGAGACGCGGGGCATCGAGGGCTTCGAAGGGCTGTCGGGGCAGTTCGGGCCCGTGCCGTTCGTGGCCGTCGGGATGGAGAACCCGCCCGACCGGGTGCGCTTCACCGCGGCCCACGAGCTCGGGCACGTGCTCTGCGACTTCCCGTCGGGGGAGAACCCCGAGAGCGAGTGCCACGCCTTCGGGGCGGCGTTTCTTCTGCCCCGGACCGCGCTCGAAAAGGTTTTCCAGCCGACGCGCCGCAAGGTGACCATGGGCGATCTGGGCGAGATCAAGGAGACCTACGGGGTGTCGCTCCAGGCCATCATGTACCGGGCCCACGCGCTTGGCTATATCAGCGACCGGCAGCTCAGGTCCTTCCGGGAGACGCTCAAAGCCAGGGGCTGGCTGGTCGAAGAGCCGGTGGCCTATGCCGGCAAGGAGCGGGCGACCCGGTTCCGGCGCTTGCTCCATTACGCCGTGGCCGCGGACATTCTCGACGTGGCCAGGGCCGCCGAGATGGCCGGCGTCACGGTCGAGGAGCTCGAGAAGGAGATCGGAGATATTTTTTGACGATTAAAGCCAGGGAAGAGGGAGGTCGATGATGGGACGCTTCGAACCGGGTTACACCTAGCGGCCGGAGGGGCGCCGGATCGCGTGACCGTCCCAACGATCGCGCGGAGCGGCGCCGGCGGCTGGGGCGTTTAGTTCGAAATTCAAAAGAAAGGGAGAAACACGAATGGACAAGTCTGTCGAAACTCATTTGCGGGAGATGGAGCTCGGCGCCGGGGCGAGCTTCGAGAACATGACCGTCTTCGAGCTGTTGCGGCCGAAGAACGGGGGGCCGGAGTACATCACGCTCCGGGAGGCGATCGAGCGGGGGGTCTTCTCCGTCACCGAGGTGAGCGAAGGCGGCTCCGTGCCCGATCTCATGGTCGCCAACAAGGGCGAGGTCGCGGTCCTCCTCCTCGACGGCGAGGAAGTGAGAGGCGCCAAACAGAACCGCATCCTCAACACGACCATCCTGGTCGGGCCGAAGTCGACGATCAAGGTCCCGGTCAGCTGCGTCGAGCACGGCCGGTGGAGCATGCAATCGCGGGAGTTCGCCGAGTCGGGCAACGTCATGCACCGGGAGATGCGCGCGCTCAACCTCCGGAAAGTGAACGAGAACCTGGCGGCGGGGATGCCTTTCCGCTCGGACCAGGGCGAGATCTGGGATGGTGTCGCCAAGCTGGCCTGCGACATGAAGGTGGTCTCGAGCACCGGGGCCATGCGCGACGTCTACGAGGCCAAGGGGGCCGACCTCGACGGGTATCTCAAGAGCTTCCGGCTGGCCCAGGGCCAGAAGGGGATACTGGTGTTCGTCGACGGCCGGCCGGCCGGGATGGACTTCGAGCGGCGCAAGCAGGGCCGGGGCAAGGGCGACGCCGCCAAGGCGCCGGCCAAGCCTTCGGCCGACGAGGCCCGGGAGTTCCTGAAGCGGGCCGCCGGCTGCGAAGAGAAGAAGTACGAGTCGGTCGGCCTGGGCTGGTCGTACCGCTACGCCGGGGCGGGTGTCGTCGGGTCGGCCTTGGCTTTCAACGAGATGGTCGTCCACATGGCCTTCTTCAGCGTGGACGAGGCCGAGGCGGCCCAGGATCCCGGGAGCATGGCCGGCAGCCGCATGCGCCGCGGTTTCCGGGTCTAAGGGTTCATCAAATGGGGTCGGACCTCAGCAATGACTATATTAATCATTTACTTAGCTGTCTCCAGGACTTGGTCTACAGCTTAGGGATCATGTCATTCTGAGCTTTTCGGGGCTGAAAACGTAAAATACAAGTTCGGTTTTTCCGGAATTGGGGAGTTGCGTTTTTGGCCCTGAAAAAGTTGATTATCGGGCCTTTTACAGTTTGGAATCTGAGAAAATATTCGCTAACTTATTGATTTATATTTACTTGCTGTGGTCCGACCCCATTAAGAGCCGGCGACGGTCATTTCGGCGACCTTGACGGTCGGGCCGGTGATCGGGCCGTGGAACTCGAGGTCGGTGCCGACCGCCTCGATCGCCTCGAGGATGCGCCCCAAGTTGCCAGAGATCGTGACCTCGGTCACGGGATAGGCGATAGCGCCGTCCTCGATCCACAGGCCGAAGGCGCCGCGGGAGATGTCGCCGGTCACCGAATTCAGGCCGTGGCCGAGCGTCCGGATGAGGAGGAGCCCCTTTTTCGTCCCGGCGATGATGTCTTTGGCCGGCACGGCGCCCGGCCCCGGCTCGAGGTAGAAATTGGCCGGTCCGACGCCGCCGCCGTCGGCGCTGCCGGTCGACTGGAGGCCGAGCTTGCGGGCGGAGTAGAAGTTGCAGAGGTAGCTCTTGAGCACGCCCCTCTCGACGACCACGTTCCGCCGGCAGGGCAGTCCGTCCGAATCGAAGGGGTGCGAGCCGAGGGCGCCCGGCATGAGGGCGTCGTCGATGACCGTGATGCGGTCGTTGCCGATCCTCTGTCCCAGCTTGCCCTCGAGGAAGGTCGACTTCTGATAGACGGCCGTCCCGGTGACGCAGCCGAAAAGAAAACCCAGGAGCCAAGCCGTCTGGGTCGGCTCGAAGATGACCGGGACGTTCTGGGTCGCGATCTTGCGCGGCTTGAGCTGCCGGACGGTCCGCTCGACGGCCTTGCGGGCGATCTCCCCGGGCGTCTCCAGGTCCTTGAAGTGACGCTTGGACGACGACCAGGAATCCTCGACCCGGTTGTCCGTGTCGCCGGCCTGGAGCCCGACGCCCAGGCCGCAGTAGGTCTGCTCGTACTCGCCGACGAAGCCGTTCGACAGGACGAGGACCGCTCGGATATCGTTCGAAGCGAAGGTGGCCCCGTAGGAGTTGGTGATGCGCTTGTCCCGGAGCGCGGCGCGCTCGGTGTCGCGGGCCAAGGCGATCTTGGTCCGGGAGTCGAGCCCGGCGATGGCCGGGTCGTAGAGGTCGAGCGCCGCGGCGTCCACGCGCTCCGTCGAGAGCGGGGCGAGTCCGGCGAATTCGTCGGGATTCCCGAGCTCGGCCCGCCGCACGGCCCCGCGGACGAGCCGGCGCAGCGTCCCCATCTCGAGGTCGGACGAGCTGGCGTAGGCGGTCTTCTTGTCCTTGATGACGCGCAGGCTGGCGGCTCTCGAGCCGGCCTCGACCAGCGATTCGATGCGGCCCTTGCGGACGTCGACGTTGAACTCGTAGCCGTCGATGACGGAGACCTCGGTCTCTTCGGCGCCGCACTTGCGGGCGTAGTCGACGAGCTGCTCGGCCAGGTCGCGGAGGGCGGGGGCCGGTCCGGAGGTCTCGCGCCTCGTCACGACTGGCCTCCGACGGTCATCTTCTCGATCCGCAGCGTCGGGCAGCCGTCGGTCACGGGCACGTCCTGGCCCTCCTTGCTGCACGTCCCGGTCTGGAGCCCGAAGGTCAGGTCGTGGCCGACGCGGTCGATCTTCTTCAGGACGTCGATGTTCGTGCCGATGAGGGTGGCCTGCTTGACCGGGGCGGTCAGGCGGCCGCCCTCGATGAGGTAGCCGAGGCTGACGGAAAAGGTGAACTTGCCCGAATCCTCGACCTGCCCCCCCGAAAGGCTGGCGACGTAGAAGCCCTTGTCGACCGAGCGCAGGATGTCCTCGGGCGCGTCCGGACCGGCCGCGATGTAGGTGTTGGCCATCCGCGGCACGGGCCAGTGGCTGTAGTCCTGGCGCCGGCCGTGCCCGGTCAGCGGCGCGTGGCCCATCAGCCGGGACGAGAGCTTATCCTGGAGGAGCCCCCGGACGACGCCCTTCTCGATGAGGAGCGTCTTGCGGGGCGGCGTGCCTTCGTCGTCGACGTTGTAGGAGCCGCGGAACGAGGGGATGGTCGGGTCGTCGAAGATCGTGACCAGGTCCGAGCCGACCTTCTTGCCCATTTTGTTCCAGAAGACGGAGGTCTTCTTGCGGGTGAAGTCGGCCTCGAGCAGGTGGCCGACGGCCTCGTGGATGAGGACGCCGCTGTGGCCCGGCGCGAGCACGATGGGCATCTCGCCGGCCGGGGCGTCGACGGCTTCGAGGAGGAGCAGCGCTTCGCGCGCCGCTTCGATGCCGATCTCGCGCGGCGTGAGCGTGTCGCGGAAGTACTCGAGGCCGACCCGCCCGCCGCCGCCCCAGTAGCCCGACTCGCGCTTGCCGTCCTTCTCAGAGATGGCCACAGAGACGAGCTTGACCATGGGCCGGGTGTCGCGGACGAGCAGGCCTTCGGAGTTGGCAATGCACAGGTAGGAGAGCGAATCGGAGTAGTGGGCCTTGACCTTGACGATGCGCGAATCGTAGGTCTGGGCGGCGTCGTAGGCCCCGCGGACGAGCTTGATCTTGTCGCGGAGGGAGGCCTCGTGGACCGGGCGCCGGACCTGGTAAAGGCTGGCGGCCCGGGTCCGGTCGCGGAGAGGCGGGGGAGGGGCCGCTGTGGCCTTGCCGCGGGCGATGGCCGCGGCCGTCAGGGCGGTCTTGCGGACCTTGTCCATGGAGAAGTCGTTGGTGTAGCCGAAGCCGGTCCGGTCGCCGCGGATGACCCGGATGCCCATCCCCAAGCTGACGGCCTCGGCCGTCTCCTTGATGATGTCCTCCTCCATGTTGATGAAGTCGTAGGTCCGGTGCTCCATGAAGATCTCGGCGAAGTCGCCGCCGCTCGAGAGGGCCAGGCCGAGGACAGAGCGCAGGTCGGCCGCGGAGAGCCCGAAGTGATCGACATACGAGAGTTTCACGACCCGGCCATGATGGCACAATCGGGCGGGCGAGGCAAACGGCCAGAGGGACATGTCCCCTGCCGAATTGACGGCCGATGGGGGGAAAGCCTATAATCTACTCTAATTATGGGGCTTCGAGAGAGTTAATGGAACCGCTGGACCTGAACAAAGCGATGGACGCCGCGATCGAGGCGGCGCTCCGCGAGGATATGCCCAAGGGCGACCTCACCTCGGAGAGCATCATCCCGTCCGAGGCCCGGTCGGAGGCCTTTTTCCTGGCCAAAGAGGAGGGGGTGCTGGCCGGCATGGACGTCGCGTCCCGCGTCTTCGCCAAGATCGACACGTCCGTCATCGTCATCGAGCGGTTCCGCGACGGCTCCCGCTTCAACCGGGGCGACAAGCTGGCCCGGATGAAGGGTCCGACGATCGCCCTGCTCAAGGGCG
>JAPKZE010000401.1 GCA_026393955.1 Candidatus Aminicenantota bacterium | reverse complement strand
TTCCCGGGGAAGCCGATCCTCGTGGTCTCTCCCGGCCGGGTCAACCTCATCGGCGAGCACACCGACTACAACGAAGGCTTCGTCATGCCCGGGGCCACGGACAAGGCCGTCGTCTTCGCCGTGGCCCGCCGGGCCGACGGTCTCTGCCACTTCGTCTCCCGCGATTTCGAACAGGAGTTCCGCTGCGAGCTCGGCCAGTTCCACCGGTCCCCCCTCCGCTGGCCCGACTACGTCCAGGGGGTCCTCGACCAGTTCGTCAAGGCCGGGCACCGCATCGGCGGGATCAGCTGCGTCTTCGGCGGCGACATCCCCATCGGAGCGGGCATGTCCTCCTCGGCCGCGATCGAAGGCGGCCTGGCCTTCGCCCTCAACGCCCTCTTCGCCCTTCGTCTCGACAGCCTGACCCTGGTCAAGCTGGCCCAGAAGGCCGAACACGAGTTCGTCGGCGTCCGCTGCGGCATCATGGACCAGTTCATCAACATTCACGGCAAGGCCCAGAGCGTCCTCAAGCTCGACTGCCGCTCGCTCGCCTACGAGCACATCCCGTTCGAGCGCGACGACCTTCGCCTCGTCGTCGCCGACACCCTGGTCCGGCGCGAGCTGGCCTCCTCGGAGTACAACGTCCGCCGCGGCCAGTGCGAAGCCGGGGTTAACGCCCTCAAGGTCCACGATCCGTCCATCCGCTCCCTCCGGGACGTCGGATCGGACCTGCTCCGCGACCATCGGTCCGAGCTCGATCCCGTCGTCTACCGCCGCTGCGAGTACGTCGTCCGCGAGAACATCCGCGTGACCGAGGCCTCGGCCGCCCTGGTCCGGAACGATTTCGCCGTGCTCGGCGGCCTGATGAACCTGTCCCACGCCGGTCTGCGCGACGACTACGAGGTCTCGTCGGCCGAGCTCAATGCCTTGGTCGAGGCGGCCCGCCGGGTCCCCGGCGTCCTGGGCGCCCGGATGATGGGGGCGGGATTCGGCGGCTGCACCATCAGCCTGGTCGAAGCCGGCGCCGTCCCTGAGTTCGAAGCGCGGGTCAGCCGGGAATATGAGGCCGAGACCGGCCAGGCCCCCAAGATCCACGTCATCCGGATCGAGGCCGGGACGCACGCCGTCGAGCTCGACTGAGCGCCGCCCTCTTTATTTCCGGCCGGGAAACGAGGATAATGACCCATTATCTCATGGGCATCAGACGCGCCGCTCTTATCCTCCTTTGTGCCATCGCCGTCTGCCCGGGTTGCCGGCGGGACACCCCGCCCGGTCCCGCCGGGGGGGCGCCGGTCAAGGCAGCGGAAGCGCCTCCGGGCTCGCCCGCCGCGGACCGCGCTCTCGACGAGCGGTTCGCCTTTATCTCCGGCCGCTCCGTCGGGAGTGCGCCGTATTCCGCCTGGGAAGGGGAGACGGCCTGGAAGGATTTCGCCAAGGCCGCCGACAAGGCCTGGACCGACTTCGATGCCGCCGTCCTCGCGCCCATGCGGACTTGGGCCTCGTCCGATCTGGCCCGGCCGCGCGAGCGGACGCGGTCCCTGTTCTATCCCTTTGGCGGGCCGGACTTCACCACGGCCGCGACGCTCTTCCCGGACGCGCCGGTCATCGTCCTCATCGGCCTCGAGCCGGTCGGGAACCTGCCGGAATTCGACCGCCTGACCCCGGAGGGACGGGCCGATTTCTTCGCCGACATGGGGGCGCTGGCCCTGGAGTTCCTCGTCCGCGGCTATTTCGTCACCATGGACATGATGGACACCTACTCGGAGCGCCACGTCGACGGCGCTTTGCCTGTCATCGGCTTCTTTCTGAAGAGGGGCGGGTTCTCCGTCGCCGGTGTCCGGCGGCTGCTGCCCGCGTCTGACGGCTCCTGGGCGGAGGCTCCCTACGAACGGCTGAAAGAACGTCCGCGCCGCCCCTACGGCGTCCGGATCGACTACTTCAAGGCCGGGGACGCAACCCTCCGGACCGTCTACTATTTCTCCTGCGACCTCGAGAACAGGGCTTTCCGGGAGGGGTCGCCGCTCCTCCGCTTCTTCACCGGACTCGAACGGCCGACCACGTTCGTCAAGGCCGGGTCCTACCTCCTCCATTGGGACAACTTCTCGACGGTCCGCCGCTTCATCCTCGACCGGAGCCTCTATGTCCTCCAGGACGACACGGCCGTTCCGTATCGCTTTTTCAAGAGGGAGGGCTGGGCGATCACGCTCTTCGGCCGCTACGCGACCCCGGTCAAGGACTTCACCAACGTCGAGCAGCCGGACCTGCGGGCGGCCTACGAGGACCCGGAGTCCGACGTGCGGCCGCTGCCGTTCCACTTCGGCTACCGTTGGCGGACGCAGGTCGACAACCTGATGCTGGCGGCGAAGCCCCGCAGGCCTTACAAGGTCCCGGTCGACAAGTAGGGCGGGTGGACGCGCCCCGCCCAATCCTCCTCCTGCCGCAGGGTTAGACCGCCGGATCTCGGCTGTTTGACTCTTGTTCCCAGCCACGGTATCCTCCTTTTCGTCATGGGCAGGTTCGATCCTGAGTCCGAGACCGGCGCGTTCACGCCGA
>JAPKZE010000395.1 GCA_026393955.1 Candidatus Aminicenantota bacterium | reverse complement strand
GCCAATGGACGCCGGTGGCCATCTCGTCTTCTTTGAGGTGATGCCTCTCCGTTCTCTTCATGGTTCTCTCCAAACGGCCGAATCGAACCTCTTTTTTAGCATATTCGTCAGAAGGGGTCAAACCTAGACCTTTTTACTTTTTCTCCGCGCATCCCCGGAAAGTCGGATGGATAGGGTCAAAAAGTAAAAAGGTCTAGGTTTGACCCCATCCGGGATCGCCGCAGGCGGCGAGGAGCTCGGCGACCGTCGTCACGGCCAGGCCCACCGCGGTGTCGGCGGCGCCGTAATAGACCTTGACCGGGCTCGAGGGCAGGGCGTAGCCCTCGGCGTCGAATTCCTCGACCACCATCCCCGAGGGGAAGACCACGTTGGGGACCTGGCCGCAGAGCTCGTAAGGTTCCCGCGGCTCGAGGATGTTGCCCCGGGAGCGGCCCAGGACCTTGGCCGGATCGCGAAGGTCGAGCAGGGAGACCCCGGCCTGATAGATATTGGCGCTGCCGAAATGCGTCGCGACGCCGTGATAGACGTGCAGCCAGCCGCTCCGGGTCTTGACCGGGGGCGGTCCCGAGCCGATGAACTCGTCCCAGTAGTGGAAGCGCCCGCCCATGACCGGGCCGAGCCGCCGCCAGGCGAGCAGGTCGTCCGAGCCGGCCAGCCAGATCTCCGAGCCCGTGGTCGGGCCGCCCTCGAGCTTGGCCTTGTTGGGCCGCTCGAGCCGGAGGTACAGGCCGCCGACCTTCTCCGGGAACAGGACGCCGTTGCGGACGTCGTCGGTCGACGTGACGCCCATGAACCGGAACTCCCGGAGGTCGTCCGTCCGGGCCAGTCCCAGCCGGCAGCCGCCGTCCATGTCCATGGCGAACATGACGTAATGGACCCCCTCGAGCCGGGTGATGCGGCCGTCATAGACGTGATAGATCCTCTCCCGGACCTGTTCGATGCCCTTGAAGTCCACGATCTCCGGGCGGACGACGAAGCGGACGCCGTCGGCGCTCTCGGCCATGACCATGAAGGTCTCGCGCGACCGGGCCTGGACCCGGAGCATCAGATAGGTGATCCCGGCGGCCTTGACCGCGCCCGGATTGAACACCGAGGTGGCGTCCGTGAGCACGGGCGGGATGTCCGGCAGGTCCGCCCGGGTCAGGATCGGATTCGACGGGTCCCGCCGCAGGGCCCCTCCCCTTTCGTTGTTCATGCGGTCCTCCCCATCTTGACGGAGACCCGGCAGACCGTGCCGGCCGGCCGGGGCGCGATGATCTTGCCGTCGATCGGCCTGCCGTCGACTTCGATCGACGCGACCCCCGAAGTGACGCCTTCGGGGTTCTCGACTTCGACGAGGTAACGCGCTCCGCGGAAGACCCGCTCGGCCTTGAACCCCGGCCACGACGAGGGGATGACCGGGTCGATGACCAGCCCCTCATACGACGGCCGCAAGCCCAGGATGTGGTCGTAGGCCACCCGGTACATCCACGCGGCCGTGCCGGTCTGCCAGGAATGGCTGGCCTTTCCGGCCGTTTCGTGCTCGTCGCTGGTGATGTACTGCGAGTAGACATAGGGCTCGGCCGAAAAGGTCGTTTGGTCGATCCGGCCCGGCAGGAGCTTTTTGAATGTCTCGAAGGCCGCTTCCCCCGCTCCCAGGAGGCACCACGCCTGGACGACCCACGCCGCCGGATGGCAGAAAACGGCCCCGTTCTCCTTCTTGCCCCAGACGCACCGGGTGATGAGGCCGATCGCCGGGTCGATCTCGCGGAAGGCCGGGGCGCAGATCTTCGGCCCGTAGGGAGTATCGAGCCGGTCGCGCAGGCTGCCCATGGCCGCGACCAGCCGGTCCCGGTCCGGCAGCCCGGCGATGACGGCCCAGCTCTGGGTGTTGATGAAGATCTGCCCGTACCGGTTCGCCTTCGAACCGATCTTCCGGCCGGCCTCGCCGAAAGCCCTCACGTACCAGGCGCCGTCCCAGGCGTGGGTCTCGATCGCCGTGACCAGCCGGTCCCTCAGCGCGCGGACGTCGGGGACCTTCTCCGGCGCCTTGAGGACCTCCAGCAGCTCGAGGAGCCGGTTGAGCATGGCGACATAGAACATGGCGCCCCAAACGCTCTCGCCGCCGTCCCGGCCGCCGATGTAATCGAGCGTGTCGTTCCAATCGCCGCGGCCGAACTTCGGCAGGCCGTGGGGGCCCGGGTCCGCCCCGGCGAAGCGGGCCACCGCCAGGAGATGGTCCAGGACGGTCCCGTCGCCCCCGTCGAGGAACGGCTCCTTCGCGTCGAGCAGCCCGAAGTCGCCCGTCTCCTTGAGGTATTCGGTAACGGCCAGGATGAACCAAAGAGGGTCGTCGCAGTGCCCGGTGAATTCGCCCTGTCCGTCGCCGTAGAAATGATGATAGACCCGGCCGTCCCGCCGCATCTGCCGGGCCAGGAGCCCCACTCGCGCCCGGGCCCTGGCCGCGTCGGCGATGACGATGGCGATCGTGTCCTGGGCCGTGTCGCGATAGCCGTAGCCGCGCCCGATGCCCCAGTAATAGAAGGAGGCCACGCGGCCGACGTCGAACGCGACCTTGGCCTGATAGGGGATCCAAAAGTTCAGGAAGACGTCGGCGTCGGGGTCCGGCGTCGCGGCCCGGGCATGCCCGAGGAAGCGGTCCCACTCGGCCTCGACCCGGGCCAGGGCCGCGTCGACCGACACGGCGTCGCGGTACTTCCCGACGACCGCCGCCTTGGTCCGCTCGAACTCCGGCTTGGCGATGACCCCGAGCGAGAAGATGACGTCGGCCGACTCCCCGGCCCCGAGCTCGAGGTCGACCTGGAGCGCGCCGACCGCGTTGCCGCAGTCCATGGCCTTCGATGACAGCCCCTTCTCCAGCCCTTCCGGGTCCGACTCGCTGCGGAACGGCCCGATGAACCGCTCCCGCACCGTCTCGTAGGCCGCCACGGGCCTGTTGACCGTGAAGAAGGCCCAGCGGTCCCACTCCTTGTTCTCCTGGTGCTGGGTGCCCCGCGTCTCCGTCACCCAGTAGGTCTTGGTGGCGAAGAGCGCGTCGAGGTCCTTCTCGAAACGGACCCGGTTGAAGTGCTGATCGTCGCACTGGTTGATGAGGTCGACCAGGGCGTGGCCCAGCGCGAATTCGACGTAGCCGACGACCGCGAGCCGCCGCGGCCGGCCCGACGCGTTCCGCAGCGTCGCCTTCCAGATCTCCCGGTCGTCGTCGGCCGGGACGAAGAACACGACCGACGAGGCGATGCCCCCGACCCCGGCTTCGACCCTGGTGTAGCCGAAGCCATGGGCCGCGCGGTAGTCCGACGCGGGCTCGTGCCCGACCGGCTGCCAGGTCAGGCTCCACACATCGCCCGTGTCGCGGTCCTTGACGTAGATGTACTTCCCCGGCCGGTCCGGCGGGACGTCGTTGATGCGGTAGCGCGTGATCCGGCCGTGGAGCGGCGAACGGTCGTAGGAGATGCCGCCGCCGTTGGCGGAGACGGTCGCGAAATAGCGGCCGTTCTGGAGGTAGTTGATCCAGGGGCTGGGCGTCCGGACGTCGGTGACGAGGAACTCCCGGCCGTCTTCGGAGAAACGCCCGAACGTCGCCATGGCCCGCCTCAGCCCCGGTCCCGTTCGATGAAGCCGTGGTCGGAGTGGTCGCGCTTCATGACCTTGAGGGTCCGGACCATCTCCTTGAGGTTGATGATGCCGCCGATCGAGAACCAGACGATGACGAAGACGGAGACGGCCAGGAAGATCATCGTATAGGTCCGCCAGAAGCCGAGCCAGGCCGCCGTCGAGACCTCGCGGGTCAGGTTGAGGACCGTCCCGGCGACGAAGACGACGACCCAGCTGGCCGTCCAGGCGTAGGTCGCGACGTAGATGACCTTGTCCCAGCGGGTGAACTCCCGGCCCATGCCCAGGACCTTCCAGCCCTTGACCGGGACCGTATCGACGACGGTGTATTCCTCTCTGACCAGGTACTTGCCCCGATGGAGCATCTTGTCCATGTCGAAAGTCTTCTGGCCGCCCGTGAGGAGCGAGACGGCGACGTAGACGACGCTCGACCCGGCCATGGCCAGGCCCCAGAACATCTGGCCGTTGACGGGGAACCCGGGCACGAGCTGCTTGACGGCGATGCCGCCGACGGCGACGACGGAGCCGACGATCATGGCCGACCAGGCCGCGGCCGTCGTGCCCCGCTTCCAGTACAGGCCGCCGATGATGACCGCGCCGCTGCCGCCGGCGAAGATGGCCCCGGTGATGGCGAAGAAGAGAAAGATGTACTCGCTCTGCTGGAAGAGCAGGCTGAAGACGAACGAGAAGGCCGCGACGGCCAGGATGGAGAGCTTGAGGGCCTTGAGGTGCTGCTCCGGCGCGAAGGGCTTCTTCCGCAGGGGCATGACGACGTCCTGGATGAAGATGCTGCCCCAGGAGTGGAGGTAGGTCTCGTTGCAGCCGATGGCCGCGGCCAGCATGACCGCCGCGAACGCGCCCATCAGCCCGACCGGCAGGAGCTTGGTCAGGGCGATCGGCACGGTCAGCTGGCTCCGGAGGGCGTCCGAGGCCAGGCCGTCGAGGACGGGCCGGACCGAGGCGGCCGCGGCCGTGAACGCCGGCCCGTGCCAGAACGTGTAGGCCACGATGGGCACGAACACGAGGAACAGGCCCCACTGCGGGATGCCCCGCCAGTTGGCCAGGACGTCGCCCATCTTGGCCTCGTGGGCGCTCTTGGCCGAGGCGTTGTAGGCCTGGGTCCCCTGCCAGGAGAGCTTGCCGTAGATGACCCCGATCATGCCGATGAAGAAGTACCAGAAGTTGTAGTCCTTGGTGCTGCCCGTATGGAACGGGTTGACCAGCGAGGCGTTCGCCGGGGCCTGGGACAGGGCCTGGAAGATCTGGCCCCAGTCGACCTTGAGCATCAGGACGACGACGATGACGATGAAGACGGCGTTGACGAAGATGCCCTGGACGAAGTCGGTGATCATGACCGCGATCTGGCCGCCGCTGAAGACGAAGTAGAGCGGGATCCAGAGGATGACGATCATGATCAGGGCGAAGGTCGAGACGTGAAGGCCGAGGAGGTCGATCGTCTGCGGCAGGCCGCAGAAGTAGATGAAGAAGCGGGCGCTCACGGCCGGGAAGATGCCGAAATTGATGATCCCGGACAGGAAGGCCATGGTCCCGGCGAAGATGCGGAAGGACCGGCTGTAGCGGATCTCGAAGAACTGGGCCATGGTCAGGGCCCGGGTCTGGCGGAACCGGTAGAGGACCCAGCCCGAGACGCTGATCCCGACGACCACGACGGCCATGACCATCTCCCACCAGCGCATGTTGAAGCCGGCGATGTAGTTCATCTCGAGCATGCCGACGATGGTGATGGCGCCGAGGGAGGCCGTGCCCTGGGACAGGCTGATGAGGTAGCGCCCGCCGGTCCGGCCGGCGGCCAGGAAGTCGGAGACGCTGCGCATGAGCGGCTTGCTGATGACGACGACGGCGATGATGAAGGCGAAGACGGCGAGGACGATCCCCCAATCGATCCAGGTCAGGTTCAACGCTCTCCTCCTCGCGCCGGACGGGCGTTCCGCGGAGGAGAATTCTATATGGGGAGGGAGCGAATAGCAAGGCGGCTGGCAAAGGGGGTCAAACCTATACCTTTTTAGTTTTTTGCCTCATCGATCGAGTCGTAACGGGCAAAAATTAAAAAGGTATAGGTTTGACCCCATCTTTCTCAGATCTCGAAAGTGATCAATCCGGTCTTGCGCCTGATCTGCTCGCGGATGGCGTCCTTGGAGACGCGGCCCTCCTTCTCGGCCTTGATGGCCCGGAACAGCTCGTAGGTCGTGACCAGGCCGTTGCCGTCCTTCTGGGTCTCCTCGATCTGGGTGGCCGAGAACGGATTGGGCCGGCTTTTGGCCTCGGCCGCCGAGAAGTAGTTGCCGACGAGGACGGCCTTCATCCGGGTATTGTCGAACTCCTGCATCCGCCGGCCCTTGAACTTCTGCAGCAGGGCGCACTCGTCGTCCGTGGCCCAGTTCTTGCCGCCCCGGGCGAGGATGATGACCAGCTCGCCCTTGTGCAGGCCGGCCTCCACGGGCATATCGGGGGGATCGATGACCCAGGCGTCCTCCTCTTTGTTCCGGATGGTCTTCTTCCAGTACTGATCGACGTCGACGACGCGGCCCCAGCCGAGGTAGCGGAGGGCGTGGACGACGGCGTTCTTGAGGACCGCCCCTTCGCCGCTGAGCAGGCGGTGGAACTCCTCCTGGCCGCCGGCCTTGAGGTCCTTGATCTGGCGGTCGTAATCGGCCAAGGCCTCCTCGAGCTTCTTTTTCTCCTCGTCGCGCTTGGCCACCAGGGCCCGGAGCTCGGGGAAGACGTAGTCTTCGCCTTCGAGCCAGCCGGCGCCCGCCTCGCCGGGAGGCTCGGGCGTGAGCGGCAGCTTATCCTTGAGGATGTAATCGACGACCTCGATCGTCTTGGGCCCGAACGAGGGCAGGAGCAGGAGCTCGCCCTTCCCTTTCCGGACGACCATGGCCACGGGCGCGCCGTCGGTCGTCTTGGCCAGGAACTCGAACTTGCCGTTCGCGGACGATTCCGTCTCCCAGATCCCGTCGCCGAACGTCTCGGGCAGGAGGCGGAAGGCGTTGGCGATGTACGGCCGGAACCTCTCGAAAGGGACATGGAACAGGGCCCGCGGGCTGAAGACGACGGTCTCGGCCCGGGCGCTGTCCTTGATCTGAAGCCCGTCCAGGGGCCCGACGATGTTCGTCAGCTGGAACGTTTCCCCGCCGCCGATGAAGCAGACGGCCCGGGCGCCTTCGCGCACGCGCTCCAGGAGCGATCCGTGCGCATCGGCGTGAAGATCGGGGCGGCCGGCCGCGGCTTCGCCGCCGACCTGGTAGAAGACGACGTCATGCTCGCCGGAGAGATCCAGGGGCTCGTCGAGGCCCGTGGCCCAGCCGGTCGATCGCGCGTCGACATCGTATTTTTCGGCAATAAGGCGATCCCGGTCGGCCGGGCTGAAATCGACCAGCAGTATCTTGGCCATAGGCCTACTCCTTGGGTAAATTCAGGTTTATCATCGGATTAGCCGCCGCCACCGTCAATCACCCCTAAAGGTGAACCCCGGGAGGAAATTCCCCTCCCGGCCGGGGCAGACCTCCCGAGCGCCGCTTGACAATATTACATTCTATAGATAGGATATATAGGATTAGTGGGAATTATGGCAGCGATACGACGTCTCGTCCCGCTCCTCGGGCTGGCCCTCGGGCTGGCGTTGGTCTTGACCCCGGCCGCCGGCCGGTCGGGTTCCGGCCAGGAGATCCCCGGACCATTGAGCGCGGCCCATGCCGCCAAGCCCGGAGCGGCCGATTGCGCGGCCTGTCACGTCGCTCCGGGCAAAGTCGCCCCGGCCAAGTGCCTGGCCTGCCACACCGAGATCGGCACCCGGATCGCCGCAAACATGGGCTATCACCGGGACAAGGCCGACGACTGCGCCGTCTGCCACGCCGAACATCAGGGCCGCCAAGCCAGCCTCGTGCCGCTGGACCCCGCCGATTTCGATCACGCCGAGACCGGCGCCGATCTCCAGGGCGCCCACCTGAAGGTCAAGGCGTGTGACACGTGCCACACGCCGGCCAGGACCCTGGCGAGAAACCAGGGCCGATCCTACCTTTACAAGGTCCCGGGCTGCCGGGGCTGCCATAATCCGCCGCATCCGGGCCGGCAGGACGAATGCCTGGCCTGTCACGGCCAGGACCACTGGCGCGTCGGCCGCGCGTCGGAAGGGAGCTGACGCCATGCGTCGTCCGACCCGGGTTCGGTTCGCGGTCATCGCGGCGGGCCTCATCCTCGCCGGTCTGCCCCTCGCCGGGGCCCGGCTTCTATCAAAGAGGCACGATCTACTTCGACTGGAGCGGCTCGCGCTACGCCGACGGCGTCGTCTTCAACCAGGTCTCGGCCAGGTTCAAGTTCGATCTCATCCGTCCGGCCGGACAGGGCTGGACCCTGAGCATCGACGCCCGTGACCGGCTCGGCATCCGCGAGGACCTGACCAACCAGCTCATCCTCTACAGCGCCCGCCTGACCTACGACAAGCCCGGCTCGATGTTCTACCTGTCGGTCGGCCAGATGAACCTCTACGACACCGCGGGGATCGGCTCTCTCCTCGGAGGGGTCGCCGGCCTCAAGCTCGGGCGGGACTTCCTGGTCGGCGCCTTCGGCGGCCTCCAGTCGACGCCGTATATCGCCCGGCTCGAAACGAACTATCTCAAGGCCGGCGCTTTCGTCCGCTGGCTCGGCACGCAGGGCCGGACGGCCGGCCTGACCTTCAGCCAGCTCTGGTATGACGGCGGCGTCGAGAGGCGGTTCGCCTACGCCAACGTCTTTCTTCCCGTCCGGAAAACGCTCGTCGTCTACGGCGACGCGGAATACGAGCTGGGCGACCACGTCGCCGGCGAGAACCGCCTGTCACGGCTGTTCGGGAACGTCCGCCTGGACCTCGGCCGTATGGCCGACGTGACGGCGAGCTACAGCTCGGGCAAGGGGCTCGATTTCCACCAGTACCTCCTGGAAGCGTCCCAGGACCCGACGGTCTTCAACCAGGACGTCGAGCGCTTCTATTATTCGAGCTATTACGGCGTCCGGCTCAGCGTCAAGCCTGTACGCACCCTGCGCCTGTCGGTCGCCCGCCAGGAAAGCGAGCAGAAGGACCTCGGCTACGTCAACCACACCTGGCGCTTCGGGGCCTCCGCCTCGAACCTCTTCGGGCAGGGCCTGTCCTTCGTCGCGAACTACGCCCTCAACCGCGGCGACCTGTCCGAGAACGATTCCTATTACGCCTCCCTGACCAAGGATTTCGGACGGTTCTCCCTGAACGCCAGCTTCTCCAACACCTTCAAGGGGATCCGCTTCGACCAGGCTTCGGGCGAGCCCGTGCCGATCGCCCTGGATGACTACAGGAACGTCACCCTCGGGACCCTCGTCCGGATCAGCCGCGGGCTCTCGGCCCAGGTCGAGTACGGCGGGTTCCTCCAGTCCGGTAACGACGAGCACTTCCTGTTCGTCCGATTGATCTACAGGAGCCGATGAGGACGCCATGACCATCCCCCGATCGAAGACCACGCCGGCCATCGCCCTGGCCGGGGCTTTCATCATCCCCCTCCTCCTCATCCTCGCCGTTCAGTCGAGCACGGGACAGGAAAAGGCGGCCCCTCCCACGCCCCCCCGCGCCGGACAGGACTGGACGATCGAGTCCCACGATCGGAGCAACTTCCCGCTCACCGGGAAGCACCGGACGCTGTCCTGCCGGGAATGCCATCTCAACCTGGTCTTCGAAGGCACGCCGACCGACTGCGAGGTTTGTCACTGGCAGCGCCGACAGGACGACCGCTACTCGCTGCGCCTGGGGACGCGCTGCTCCGACTGCCACACGCCCCAGTCCTGGAAAAAGGTCGACCCCGCTCTCTGGAGCCACGAGACGAACGTCGGCTACAAGCTCGAAGGCGTCCATCGGACGCTCGACTGCGAGGCCTGCCACGGCACCGGCGGCTTCACACCCCGGCCGACGGACTGCTACGCCTGCCACGAATCCGATTACCGGGGGGCGGATGACCCGAACCACCTCCAGGCCGGCTTCCCGACGAGCTGCCCGTCCTGCCATGATCAGCGGGCCTGGGAGAACGCGTCCTACAACCACACGGGCTTCACGCTCCAAGGACATCACGCCTCGGCCTCGTGCGCGGAGTGCCACAAGAACGGCGTCTACGAGGGCACCTCGACGGAGTGCGTGTCCTGCCATCTCGACGACTACAACGGGACGAGCGATCCTGATCATAAGGCCTCGGGCTTCCCGCTCGACTGCGAGCAATGCCACGGCACGTCCGCGAGCGGATGGTCGGGCGCCGACTTCGACCACCCCTTCCCGATCACGTCCGGCCGTCACTCCGGCGTCGCCTGCTCCGAGTGCCACACGACGAGCGACTACCGCGTCTTCAATTGCCTCGGCTGTCACGAACAGTCGAGCACGAACTCCAAGCACAAGGACGTCACGGGATACGCGTACAATTCGCAGGCCTGCTACGCCTGCCACCCGAACGGGCAGGCCGCGCCGGCGACACGCCCGTCCTCTCTGTGGTGATCTCCCCTCACGACAGGCCCGAGAGGGATCGTCCCGCTTCAGGCACGGTCCTTTCAAGCGGCGTCACCCGACGGGCTGTCCCGGGGAAGAAACCCCTGTTCGTGACGTCTAAACAGGCGTCTATGTTCAATCTATGCCTACTGGAGAGTCCCGGATGCCGAATCGCCGACACCGTCCCTCCCCGTGGCGGACCGCCGCCGCCCTCATTCCCCTCCTCGTCCTGTCGCTCGCCGCGCAGGGGCCGGTCAAGCGCCTCGGCGTGAATCCCCTCGCCACACCGCCCAAGATCGACGGCCTCATCGACGACGCCTGCTGGCAGGCCGTCGAGCCGGTCTCCGGCTTCTACCAGCACGATCCCATCAACGGCGGGCCGGCCTCCGAAGAGACCCTCGTCTGGGCCGCCTACGACAAGGACAATCTCTATTTCGCCTTCCTGATGAAGGACGCCCAGCCCGGCAAGATCTGGGCCGAGCTGACCCCGCGCAACGAGTTCGAGAACAACGACTCGATCAAGCTGATCATCGACGCCTACAACGACAAGCGGACGAGCATCACCTTCACGGTCAATCCGCGGGGCGTCCAGAAGAACTCCGTCGAGACGATCTGGAAGTCCGAGGCGGTCATTCGCCCGGACGGCTGGAGCGTCGAGATGGCCATCCCCTTCAAGTCGCTCCGCTTCTCGGCCAACAAGCTCGAGGTCTGGGGCATCAACTTCGAGCGCTACATCCACCGCCTCAACGAGACGGATTTCTGGACGAACGTCAGCCGCGACCTGCCCGAGCTCCAGCAGAGCGGCGAGCTCCGCGGCCTCTCCGGGCTCCGTCCGGGCTACAACCTCGAGTTCTTCCCCTACGCCGGCGTGAGGGCCTCGCAGTGGGAGGACGAGACGGGCGCCACGAACAAGGACAGCAAGGCCGCCGGCGGCCTCGACGCTAAGTGGGGCATCCAGCCCAACCTCTATCTCGACGTCACGGCCAGCCCGGATTTCAGCGAGGTCGAGTCGGATCCCTTCATTTTCCAGCTTTCCCCCTATGAGAACTACTTCCGGGAGAACCGGCCGTTCTTCACCGAGGGGGCCCGCTATTTCAACCTGTCGACGGGCGAAGAAGATTACCACGGCGGAGGGGTCAGCCTGTTCTACTCCCGGCGCATCCGCAATCCGAGGTTCGCGGCCAAGGTCACCGGAAAGACCGGCGGCTGGGGCTTCGGCGTCCTCGGCGCCGTCAACAAGGTGGGCGTCGAGCCCGGCGAGGACCCCCGCGACTCGTCTTTCGGCGTCTTCCGCGTCCAGAAGGACATTCTCAAGAACTCCCAAATCGGCTTCTATTACGCCGGCCTCCGCGACGGGGACGTCCGGAACCAGAACGCCGCCGTCGATTTCAACTTCAACTTCAGTGATTTCTACTATATCCGGGGCATGGGCGCCTACACGTTCAACGAGAACGCCGAAGGCGGCCATAACGGCATCTACCAGCTCAACTTCCAGCGCGAGCCGGACGCGGGCCTGCAGATCATGTCGGGATTCCAGAGGATCGAGGAGAACGTCAACATCGAGTCCGGTTACGTCGACCAGATCGACGTCCAATCGTTCGACCTCATGGCCGGCTACGCCTGGCGATACAACAAGGGCGTATTCAAGCGCTTGAGCTTCGACCTCGGCGGCTTGGCCCGGCAGGATACCCACGGCAACGATACGGGCCAGGGGCTGGAATTGTTCGCCATGGCCGAGCTGTTCAACCGGATGGACGGCCATATCGGTTTCAGCCTCGGCCGGAGCAAGTACCAGGTCCTCGATCCCGAGGGCGAGCTCGTCTGGACGCCCGATGACATCCAGACCTACGGCACGGACGTCGACATCAGCTGGGAGCGCGGCGGCTTCCTCAAGGAGATCGGCGTCGAAGGCGGCTGGGAGAAGCGCGGCATCTATGTCGATCATGAGGAGTGGTCCACCGTCGCCCCGGGATCCGAGCTGAACGTCGAGGGCCAGATCGTCCTGCGGCCGAAGTCCTTCCTGGAATGGTCCCTCGAGGGCGGCTGGATCCGCCAAACGGTCGACGGCACAGAGGGCGCCCTCTTCGACGGCCTCACCTACCAGACCGCGCTCCACTACCAGCTGACCCGGAGACTGTTCCTCAACGCGCGCCTGTTCGGCGAGACCATCGAAAAGCAGTACAGCCTCGATTTCCTCGTCGGCTACTATTTCGGGGCCGGGAACATCATCCAGCTGGCGCTCAAGAAGAACGAGCGGAACGATCTTCTGGGCCGGCTGAGCGGATATTCCGCCACCCTGAAGGTCTCCTATCTGCTCCGTATCTGACCCCCTCCCTGGCGGTGAGGCGGAGGCCCCGAATATCCCCCCCCGAATAGCACCCTGAGGGGATGGACGGGGGGAGCCCCCTGAGCGAAACTCCCGCCGAGGATTAAATGCGGATCTTCGGCAAGAACTATACGATCCTGGCTAATGCGGCCCCCCCCTCCGCCGAGGCCTGGGACGGCGCGATCGAGCCGGCCGTTCCGATCGTCAAGGCCGAGGCCCGGACCTACAAAGCGCCCTATATCAACGAGCGCAAGAAGTACGAGCTCATCATCGCCGCCTCGGGCCAGGTCGTCTACGATTACGACCTGCCGACGGGCGAGATCAAGTGGAGCGGCCGCGTCGAAGAGGTCCTCGGCTACGAGCCCCACGAGATGGGCGGCATCGACGAGTGGACGGCGCGCATCCATCCCGACGACAGGGAGGAGGCCGTCCGGCTCCTCGAGGCCGCGGAACGGGACCGCCAGACCTACGACGTCGACTACCGGTTCCGGCACAAGAACGGGAGCTACCGCTGGCTCCACGACCGCGGCTTCTTCCTCATCGAGGACGACAAGGACCTCCGGCGCATGATCGGGATGATGCAGGATATCCACCACCGGAAGCAGGGCGAGCTGCTCCAGAACGCCGTCTACAAGATCGCCCAGGCCGCCGACCTGTCGTCCGGGCTGGACGGCCTGTTCCGGTCGGTCCACAGCATCATCGGCACCGTCATGCCGGCCTCGAACTTCTACATCGCCCTCTACGACAAGGAGAAGGACCTCATCCGCTTCCCCTATTTCGTCGACGAGATCGATCCTCCCCCGCCGCCGGTCAAGCCCGGCAAGGGGCTGACGGAGTACGTCATCCGGACGGGACGGTCCCTCCTCTGCGACGAGACGATGGACCGGATCCTGCGCAGCCGCGGCGAGGTCGAGATCGTCGGAGCCCCGTCCACGGTCTGGCTCGGCGTCCCGCTCATCGTCGACGGCAAGACGACGGGGGCCATGGTCGTGCAGCACTACGGCAATCCGAGCGCCTACGGCCCGGTCGAACAGCGCATGCTCGAGTTCGTCTCCTCCCAAGTCGCCCGCTCGATCGAGCGCGTCGGGGCCGAAGAAGCCCTCCGCCGGAGCGAGCAGAGGCTCTCCCTCCACATCCAGAAGACGCCCCTGGCGGTCATCGAGTGGGACACCAGCTTCTGCATCCTCCAATGGAACCAAGCCGCCGAGCGCATCTTCGGCTACTCGGCGGCGGAGGCCGTCGGGCGGCACGCCGAGTTCATCGTCCCCGATAAGTTCAAGGGCCAGGTGGACCGCACCTGGTCCGACCTCATGGCCAACCGGGGCGGCGAGCGGAGCACCAATGAGAACGTCACCAAGGACGGCCGGGCCATCTTCTGCGAGTGGTACAACACCGCGCTCGTGGCCGGGTCGGGCAAGGTCATCGGCGTGGCCTCTCTCGTCGAGGACGTCACGGAGCGCTTCCGGACGGAGACGGCCCTGCGCGACAGCGAGGAGATCTACCGCCGGCTCGTCGCCTCGATCCCGGACCTCATCATCCGGACGGACCTGTCCGGGAACGTCCTGTTCGCCAACGAAGTCGCCAACCGGATGTACGGGGACGCCGGTCCGGAGGGCCTGGTCGGCCTGAACGTCTTCGATTTCGTCGCTCCCGAGGACCGGGAGAAGGCCGTCTTCGCCTCGCGGCGCATGTTCGACAAGAAGATCGGGCCCCAGGAGATCGACCTGGTCTTCAAGTCCGGGGCCAGGACCCCGTTCGAGATCGACGGCGCCATCCTCCGCGACGCGGAGGGGGACCCCTACAGCATCGTCTATCTCTGCCGGAACATCACCGAGCGCAAGCGGGCCGAGACGGACCTCCGGGAAGGCCTGACCAAGCTGCGGTCGACCCTGAAGGCTTCGATCGACGCGCTGTCGTCGGCCATCGAGATGCGGGACCCCTACACGGCCGGCCACCAGGAGCGGACCACCCGCCTGGCCCGGGCCATCGCCTGCGAGATGGGCCTCCCCGAGGAAGGCGTGGAGGCCATCGAGATCGCCGGGGTCATCCACGACATCGGCAAGCTCTACGTGCCCGCCGAGATCCTGAGCAAGCCGACCAAGCTGACAGACCTCGAGTACGCCCTGATCAAGATGCACTCCCAGGCCGGCTTTACCATCCTGAGCAAGATCGACTTCCCCTGGCCCATCGCCAGGATCGTCCACGAACACCACGAGCTCGTCAACGGCTCCGGCTACCCCCAGGGCCTCGCCGGCAAGGACATCCTCATCGAGGCCCGGATCCTGTGCGTCGCGGATGTCGTCGAGGCCATGTCCTCCCACCGTCCCTACCGCCCGGCCCTGGGTGTCGGGGCCGCCCTCGAAGAGATCACAGTCAAGCGCGGCATCCTCTACGACCGCGAGGTCGTCGACGCCTGCCTGCGCCTGTTCCGAGACAAGCAGTTCAAGTTCGACTGAACGCCGCCGCCGCCCGGCCCTTGAATTCCCCGAGCCCATGGTCTACGATGCCCTCGAGAGGAATTCCGCCGGGGGACCCGCCATGAAGATCGCTGCGCTCTTCCTCATCGTCCTGGCCCTGCCGTCCGCTTCCGCCGGCCGCCCGGCCGGGGCCGCCGAAAAGCCCCACAAGCTCGCCGACGCGATCCTCGCGGGCCTCGGCTCGGAACGCGAGCCCGGCGCGGGCGTCCTGGTGCTGCGGGACGGGAAGGTCGTCTACCTCGGCACGCGCGGCGTCGCGGAGCTCCAGGGGATGCGGCCGATCGACGGCCGGACCTCGTTCCGCTTGGCCTCGGTCACGAAACAGTTCACCGCCATGGCCGTGATGCTCCTGGTTCGCGACGACAAGCTCCGCTACGAGGACAGCCTGACCGGCCTCTTCCCGGACTTCCCGGAATACGGCCGCAGCATCACCGTGCGGCACCTCCTCAACCACACTTCGGGCCTGCCCGATTACGAGGACCTGATGCCGCCCCCCGACCCGGCCGCGCCGGTCGAAGAGAGCCAGATCGACGACGCCGGGGTCCTCGAGCTCCTGAAAGGCCAGCCGGCGGGGTGGTTCAAGCCGGGGGCGCTCTGGCGCTACAGCAACTCCGGCTACGTCCTGCTCGGCCTCATCGTCGCCAAGGTCTCGGGCCGGTCCTTTCCCACGTTCCTGCGCGAACGGATCTTCGAACCTCTGAGGATGTCCAACACCGTGGCCTTCGTCCGCGGCCGGACGGCCGTCCCCGACCGCGCGTTCGGCTACACGAAGGAGGGCGGCCGCTGGCGCTTCACCGACCAGAGCCCGACCTCGGCGACCCTCGGGGACGGCGGAGTCTATTCCTCGCTCTACGATCTCTCGCTGTGGGACGAAGCGCTCCGCAGCCACCGTCTGCTCGGCGAAGCGGACATGAAGCCGGCCCTGACCCCGGTGCGCGTGCCGGGCAAGGGTCCGAGCGGACCCGGCGGCGAGCCGGCCGACTACGGATTCGGCTGGTTCCTCAACGGCTGGGAGGGGCATCCCCGGATGTGGCATTACGGGGAGACGGTGGGATTCCGGACGGCCATCCAACGCTTCACGGCCGACGGCCTCACGGTCATCGTCCTGGCCAACCGGTCCGACGCCGAGGCCGCGGACATGGCCCTCAAGGTGGCCGGGTTCTTCTTAAAGGGTGGGAACTAGCTAGGCGACGGTCGAGGGAATGCCCTCGTGCCGGCCGTAGAGATGCCGGATCAGCGTCAGAACGGCCTGGGACGTCAGGCGCTCGAACTCCACGCCGATCTCGTAGAGGCCCTCGCCGGCCCCTTCTTTGAGCCACCGGACGACCCCGTCGAGGTTGACCGGCTGGTCCGTCCCGTTGAGGCAGAGACGGATCCGAATGGCCGTTCCGACGGTGTAGCTCTTCGACGTGACGATCCTCGCCCCGCCGGTGGACAGGTCGAAGGTATGGGCGGCGATGCCCGCGCCCTGGTACCGGTCGACGGCGGTCCGGATGAGGACGTCGTTCCGTTCGATGAACCGGTGTCTCTTGCGTCTCTCGTACATGTCCGGCTCCTGGGACGTGCGTTGTTCGCTCTTCGCTCCCCATTCTCCGGCTGGGCCAGACGCGGGGGAATCCCCCCGGGAGGTGATTCGGGCGGTGATTTCCCACCCCCGGGAACCTCCGTTGACGGGCCTCCGGTGCGGTGTTATCCTTGGGGCGCATTCCATGACCTCCTCCAAGAGATGGGCCCTGGTCCTCATGGGCGGCGGCGCCCGCGGGCTGGCCCACGTGGGCGTCATCCGGGTCCTCGAGAAGCACGGGCTCGTCCCGGACGTCGTCGCCGGCACGTCCATGGGGGCGCTCGTCGGCGGGCTCTATGCGGCCGGCCTGTCCGCGACGCAGCTGACCGAG